>CAYWDW010000029.1:0-16169 GCA_964457105.1 uncultured Heliobacteriaceae bacterium | reverse complement strand
ATTGACACACAGCACGATTTTCTTGACCGCGACGGCGCGCTGGTCGTGCCGGATTCGGAAGCAATTCTCGCCAACATCGAACGCCTGCTGGTGGCCGCGAGTGAACATCGCATCACGACGGTTTCATCACGCTGTGCGCATCAGCCGGGCGATGAAGAATTCAAAATCTTTCCGCCGCACTGTGTCGAAGGCACGCGCGGAGCCGAAAGAGTTTTTGCCGCGCTGCCCAGGCTGCCGCGCCGCGAAATCGAAGTCGGCGCGCTGCCGGAAGCGCAGGCGAAACTGAAGTCTGCGACTCATTACGTGATCAAAAAAAATACCTTCGATCTGTTTTCAAATCCCTGGCTCGAAGCGATGCGCGCAGGTCGGGCGTTCAGCCTTGATGAATGTATTGTCTTCGGCGTGGCGACAGATTACTGCGTCCGCGCGGCGGCGCTCGGTCTGGCGCAAACGGGCACGCGCGTGCGGCTCGTCACTGATGCCGTGCGCGGCGTCGCGCCTGACTCAACGGCAAAAACAATTGAAGAAATGCGCGCCGCCGGAGTTGAATTCACGACCACCGGTGAAATCCTGAAGGAACTTGCACAGGCTTGAGAAACCTGGGAGGCCACCCCGTATGAGCAAGGCTGACAAAGCCAAAGATTACCCGCGCCCTTCGGTCACTGTTGACCTGGTTATTCTGACGATTGCTGCTGACGATTTGAAAGTGCTGCTGATTCGTCGCAGACAGGAGCCGTTCAGGGATCGCTGGGCCTTGCCCGGAGGCTTTGTTGAGATTGGCGAATCGCTGGCCGCCGCCGCCGCCCGCGAACTCGAAGAAGAGACCGGCGTCCGTGACGTTTACCTCGAACAGCTTTACACCTTCGGCGATCCGGGCCGCGATCCGCGCGGGCGTGTGATCAGCGTCGCTTACTTCGCACTGATTGACGCCGAACAACAGCGCATCGTTGCCGCCGATGACGCCGCCGACGCCGCGTGGCATTCCGTTTTCAAACCGCCCCGGCTCGCCTTCGATCACGCGAAGGTGCTGGAATACGCCGTCTGGCGGCTGCGCAATAAAATCGAATGGACGACGGTTGGATACGAACTGCTGCCGACAAAATTCACGCTCTCTGAATTGCAGCGCGTTTATGAAATCATCCTTCAGCGTCCGGTGGACAAGCGCAACTTTCGCAAAAAAATTCTCGCCCAGGGTCAGATCAAAGAACTCAACGAAACGCGCTCGGTCGGCGCGCACCGCCCGGCGCGCCTTTACACCTTTCGCAAAAACTGAAAAGGACACCCGTCATGCTGAAACCCGGACTGCTTCCGCTCGGCGCGCTGATCATCTGCGCCATCGCTGTCATGACCGGCGCCTCGCGCCCGCCACAGACAAAACTGAAATGGTACAAAGGCAACACGCATACGCACACGCTCAACAGCGACGGCGATTCAACGCCTGACGAGGTCGTGCGCTGGTATCGTGAACACGGCTATCATTTCGTCGTCCTGACCGATCACAACTACCTGACCAGCGTTGACGGGCTGAACGCCTTGCACGGCGCGGATGAAAAGTTTCTGGTCATCAAAGGCGAAGAGGTCACAGACGAATTCGACCACAAGCCGCTGCACCTTAACGGCCTCGATCCTGAACGCGCAATCGCGGCGCAGCACGGCGTCAGCGTCGCCGACACATTGCAGCGCAACGTTGACGCGATCAGAGCCGCGCGCGGCGTCCCGCACATCAATCATCCGAACTTTCACTGGGCGATCACGGCTGACGATTTACTGAAGCTGCGCAACGACAAACTCTTTGAGATTTACAACGGCCACCCTGAAGTCAACAACCTGGGCGGAGGCGGCTTGCCCGGACTCGAAGAGATGTGGGACATCATTCTGACGAACGGCAAACTGCTTTACGGTATCGCTGTTGACGACGCGCATCACTTCAAACGCCCCTGGGACGCAAAGGCGTCGCGCCCAGGCAAAGGCTGGATATACGTCCGCGCCGAACGTTTGTCAGCCCAGGCGATTCTGGCGGCGATGGAACGCGGCGACTTTTACGCTTCGACCGGAGTTGAACTGGCCGATTACGAAGCCAGCGACCGCCGGATCAGCGTCAAAGTCAAAGAAACAGGCAGGAGCAGATACCGGATTCAGTTCATCGGCAATAACGGCAGACTGCTGAAGGAAGCCACGACCGGCGCCGCGACTTATGAGATTCAGGGCAGCGAAGGTTACGTGCGAGCCAGAGCGCTTGAGTCAAATGGCGGGATGGCGTGGATGCAGCCTGTTCTGCTTCGTCAGCCGCGCTGATCAGCCCAGGAGGTTCTGCTTTCTGCGGGTGATCCGCAATGCTATGATGCGGCCATTATGAGTATTGCGCAGGTAACAGAATACCAGGTTCAACTTTTTCACGACACCGCTGGTCAGATTGAGCGGTGGAAGGCGCTCGTGTTGTCGCTGCCTCACATTATGGCTGAAGGATCTTCCCGCGAAGTTGTGCTTGAAGAGATTGCCCGCAAACTTTCTGAAGCAGTCGAGAACAGCGAGATCATCACCATTCCGATTCTCAGCCATGAAGCTTCAGCAGAATCAGCAGACCCTGAACTGGAATCCCGGCTCAGGCGCCAGGGCTACCGGCATTACGGAATCTTCGCAGACGACCCCGGCGCGATGGAGGTCTTCGATGAGATCGAACGTCTGCGCGACCAGCACACGATTAGCGGATGAGACTTACTGACCACAAATTGAAGAGCCTGGGCTGAACGAAATCGCCGCTCAGTCCAGGCTCAACTTCCTGCCATTTACCGCTCAACTACAAATCCAGACTACACGCACTTGCTGAATCCGCAATCGCGGCAGGTGTAACAGCTCGCGTTGTATTCAATCGCGTTGCTCCGGCATTCAGGGCAGGTGGTAATTCTGATCTTCTTGCTGAAGGCGGTCGGAGTCGCCACAGGATTGCCGACCGGCGCAGCATCGCTCTCAATGCTGGCTAAAGAGAGTTTGGCGGCGGCGCGTTCGGAATCCGGCAGGTTCTGAATGCGGCGCATCGTCAGCATAATGCACTCGGCCACCGCCTGCTCAGGCGAAGTGCAAAGGCGCTGATTAAACCAGACCGAGTGAGTGCCGATGACTTTGTTGAGGCTGTTGGCTACCTCTTCAGGATTGAAGCCGCCGCGCAGCATCTTTGACGCCAGCAGACCAACCGACACGGACAGGCCCGCGCCGGTGGCAAACACCTCCAGCACCCGCGTGCTGTCGTGATTGACCGTGACATAAAGATTCTGCCCGTCAAACGGAATCTGCCAGGTCGAGCCGGTCAGTTCGCGCGGACGCTGCACCTTGCCCTGGGCATTCGTGGTCGCGGGCTTCGCCGAAGCAATGGGAGTGACGTTGCCCGAAGCGGTCACGGCTTCGACGGCGACATTCTGTTCCGCTTCAGTTTCAGCCTTTGCTCCGACTGCCGGACTGGTCATCGCCGTCAGCACCTGATTGTCGCGCGAGCCATCGCGGTAATAACTGACCGCCTTGACGCCCATCTTCCAGGCGAGGCGATGCACGCGATCAGTGTCTTCGACGGTGTAACTGGCCGGGGCGTTCACTGTCTTCGAGATCGAATTGTCAACGTGATCCTGGAACGCTTTCAGCACGCGCAGGTGATCGTCGGGCATAAGCGTCATCGCGTCCACGAAATATTCGGGCAGTTCGTCGCGGTGTTCGACGATGTAGCTGGCCGCCGCTTCGATTGATTTCGGATCGGTCGAATCAAGCGTCAGACCGAGCGCCTTCGCGGCGATGGGGTGAGCGTAGGTGCGCGTCCCAATCGTGTCGCGGCGCACGTAAGCGTAAGAGAAATTCGGTTCGCAGCCCGAACTGGTTTCAGCGACAAGCGAAATCGTGCCGGTCGGCGCGACACAGCTTACTTCGTAATTGCGCGGCGTCAGCGGGATTGAACGGTCAAGGCCGACTTCGTCATAAATCAGTTGTTCATAAAGATCGCGGTTCGGCTCGAATTCAGGCATCGCGCCTTTTTCCGCGCCGAGCGCGAGCGAAGCTTTCCACGACTCCTTGCGGAAGAAATCCATCATCCGGTCGGCGAGCAGGGCCGATTCCTCTGTGCCGTAAGCGATGCGCTTGTGCAGGCACAGATCGGCAAAGCCCATAATGCCGAGTCCGACCGGGCGTGTGCGATGCACGACTTCGTGAATCTGCGCGAGCGGCCATGCGCACACATCAATCACGTTGTCGAGAAAGCGCACGCACCAGTAGATGTCTTCAGCAAACCGATCCCAGTCCAGGTCGTCAGTTTTTTCATCGTAATACTTCGCCACATCAATCGAGCCGAGATTGCAGGCGTTGAAATCGTGGAGCATTTCTTCTGCGCAAGGATTTGAAGCGCGCTTTGGCCCCATCGACTTGATCAGCGGATTATGCTTGTTGACGTTGTCAATGAAGATAATGCCCGGTTCGGCCCAGCGGTGCGTTGACGAAATAATGCGATGCCAGATGTCGGGCGCATAAACCATGCCGGGTTGCGGCGGCTCCTGGCCTTCGTAAGTGTACGGGCCGCCTTCGCCGTGATTCGCCTTCGGATCGAAGACCGCCCGGTCCCAGGGCTGGCCGTCAAATTCAGTCTGGAACCATTCGTTGTTTTCAACTGCCTTCAGAAATTTGTCGGTGACGGTGACTGAGATGTTGAAGTTGGTCAGGCTCTTCTGATCGTTCTTGGCGTGAATGAAGCGCAGCACATCCGGATGCGCAGCCGAAAGAATGCCCATATTGGCCCCGCGCCGGACGCCGCCCTGCTTGACGGTTTCGGTCATCGAATTGACGATGTTCATAAACGACACCGGGCCGGACGCGATGCCGCGCCCTTCGCCAACAGGCGTGCCGGCGGGCCGCAGCAGCTCATAAGTCATGCCGGTGTTGTGAATCATCGCCAGACCGTGTGTGCCGGCAGCGTAAGTGTTCCAGTCAGCCACTGAGAGATCATAGAAGTCTTTGGGTTCAGTTGCTGAAGTGACGGTTGCCACCTCCAGTCCGTACTCAGCCACTCGTTCGAGCAGATGACCGGCCTCATCACCCGCTTCACGCAGCCGTTCGGCAATGCGCGCCAGGTCATCGCGGTTTGCGCGTCCTTCCGGGTCACACGACCAGCGATTGAGTTCCTCGGCGCAGGCGCCACTCTGTCCGCGAGCGTGGCCCCGCTGCTGCGCCAGCCCCGACTGCTGCAGCCGTTCGCGCCAGGGAGCGATGTCAACGTGCAGGCGAAGCTGACGGCGGCTGTCGCTGTGCAACCGTTCGCGCCGCTTGTCGTTCGCCAGCCAGGGCCTGAGTTCATCCGCCAGGCGATTGACCTGCGGCAGAATGCAAAGCTGCACGGTATAAACCACGCGGCGGCCCTTGCCGTGCGGCGCTTTGGCGTGAACGGTCGGCTGATAACCAAGCAGCGAGCAGAGCGCGGCAACGTCTTCAGCCATCTCCCGGCTGACGGTCGAATACGAAGGGCTGCCATCCCGATCAACACAGCCGTCGCTGTCAAGCAGTCCTGCCAGGAAAGCGCGAACGCATTCAAGCGGCGATTTGGTAATGATCTCAGGCACGCGAATGCGCTCGTCCTTCGGCCCGAAATTTTCCAGCCCGCAGGCTTCGAGCATCAGGTAAATGAAATCCTGTTTCAGTGTGTTGAGGCTGTAGAGTCCCCGGCTGTCCTGATAAATCGTCAGTTCAACTCCGTGAGCAGCCATCACTGAACGCGCTTTTTCCAGCACGTCCGTCGTTCCTGAAAAGAGGCGAAAACGCATGAGGCGCTGATTCGGGGCGTAACCGAAACTGCCGTCACCGAGCGTAAATCCGACCAGCCAGGCCAGGTCAGCCTCCAGCCGCCGCCCGCGCACTTCGCGGTATTCGCGCCAGGGCCAGTAAGCGTCGGGCTTTTCGGGGCTGAGGATCACATCGCCCGCGCGCAGTTGATCGGCGCGCACTTCGCGCAGCGCATCGCCGCGCAGGACCATAAACGGATGCCAGCGACTTGTCTGCACCTGCACGCCTTCGCGGGTTGTCACGAGCATCTGATCCGCCGCCGGGACATCGAATTTCCAGACCTGCGTGACCTGACGCAGCCCGGTTTCGCCGGTGGCCGGATTCATCGAGGCCGTGCGAATATTCAGGTCGCTCACGTCATAAGCCATGCCATAACCACTCACGACTCCGACGCGGCCATCAGCCGTCGCGCGATTGAACAGTACTTCAATCGGCTCCAGCCCGCAGAAGGTCGTCCAGACGCGCGCCTCAGCGGAAATACAGCCGCCCCCTGACTGGTGGATGAGCGCGCACTGCTTGGCGTGTTCCATAATGCCTTCGAGCGAATCAGGCACGGGCAACACGAAGCACGCAGCCAACTGCCCCTTCGGTTTGCCGGCGTTGACCAGGCAGGGCGTGTTCGGGATGAACGCGCGCGTTTCCATCAGGTTCAGCATGGCGGCAGTAAATTCCTCGCGCCGCTTCGCCTCAGTTTCGGCTTTGGCGACAGCGGTGACGACCCGGCGCACAATGTCATTCCAGGTTTCGAGCGGCTTGCCCTTGAGATCCTTCAGCGAATAACGTTTGGCGACGACCTGCTGGGCATTGATGCCGATGGGCTTTTGGTGGGCGGCGGTAGCGGGACTGGCAAACTGAATGATCTTCTGTTTACTGACGCTCATGCATTCTCTCTCTTTCAATGTGAATTACAGCACTTTATTCCGGTGGCGAACGCAAAGACACCTGCCCCCGGCTTGCAAACGGGCAGACAACCGACACAACGCCTCGCCAGAACAAGCTGCGCGGCTGTTATTTTACACTCCGGGATGTAAGAGATCAGGCTGCTGCGAGGAGGAGCTGCGCACCTGACAACTGTGCCGTGATGATCTTTGCAGAACCTGCTTTAGACTGAAAGCGCGGCGGAATATATGATACCACATACAGAGTTGTCAACGAGAAAAACAGCTATATCTTGTGGTCTTTTCCTAAATGCTTCCAGACAAAAGCAGATTCCGGCTTCAACTTTTTCCTTAACTTCTGACCGGGTGGCGCAGGGCTGAAACCGGGCCACCGGAAAGCAAAACAGGGGATCAGAACGACTGATCCCCTGAAAGCCATGACGCTGAAATTGAACGACCGGCCCGGCCATCAGCGCCGGCTGATCCGGTCAGTTACTCTGATGGATTGATGACGATGTAGTTGGCATTGCCGCTGCGCGTGCGCACCCGGAGCAGCACTTTCCTGTTGCCGGACTTTTTCAGCACGTCGTTAAATTCGGCCACCGTCGCAACCGGCTGACGGTTGGCTTCCTCAACAATCATGCCCTGGCGCAGTCCGGCTTCAGCCGCCGCGCTGTCCGGTTCCACTTCAGCCACCAGCACGCCGCGCACGGTGGACGGAATGTTCATCAGCTTCGCTTTATCAGCCGTCAGGTTTTCGACCCGCACGCCTGACAGGGCGTTGCTGGCGCTGTCATTGCTGTCACTGTTTTCCGGCGGAGGGGTGTTGCCGGCCAGGTCTTCTGGTTTGACTTCATCCAGCACGGCTGAGAATTCGCGCTCGGCGTTGCCGCGCCAGATTTTGAATTTGACGCTGGTGCCGGGTGCGGTCTGCGAAACCATATTGCGCAGGTGCGCATTGTCCTCGACGCGCTGGCCCTGAAATTCGGTGATGATGTCGCCGGGTTTGACTCCGGCCTTTTCTGCCGGTGAGCCGGGAGTGACGATGGTCACGAGCGCGCCTTTGGTACTCTTGTAACCAAGCTGCTCAGCCACTTCGTTCGACAGCCCCTGCGGATTGAGGTTGACGCCGAGAATGCCGCGCCGCACCTTGCCGCCCTTGATCAACTGATCCATGACGTTGCGCGCCATCCGGGTCGGAATGGCAAAGCCGATGCCGATGCTGCCGCCGGTTGCGGAAAGAATCTGCGACGGAATGCCGATCAGTTCACCATTGAGATTGACGAGCGCCCCGCCGGAATTGCCACGATTGATCGGCGCGTCGGTCTGAATGAAATCCTCGTAAGCGGCGATGTTGCCCACCGCGCGCGTGCCGGTGCTGCGGCCTTTGGCGCTGATGATGCCCATCGTCACGGTCTGACCGACGCCGAGCGGATTGCCGACGGCAAGCACGATGTCACCGATTTCAGCCTTGTCTGAATCGCCCAGCGGCAGGGTCGGCAGGCCCGTCGCCTCAATCTTGACGACGGCGATGTCGCTGGCCGGGTCGGTGCCGATGACTTTGGCCACGAATTCGCGCCCGTCAGTCAGCTTGATTTCAACCTTGTCGGCATCTTCGACCACGTGGTTATTGGTCAGAATGTAGCCATCCGGGCTGACGATCACGCCTGACCCCAGACCACTCGGAACGAGCGGGCCTTTTTTATCGCGGTTCTGATTCTGCGGCGTGCGGCGGCGCGGAGTCGGGCTTTCGTCGTCCTGATCCGGGCCATTAAAGAAGTCGTGGAACGGATCCATCAGAAAAGGCGCCTGCTGCTGCCGGGCGCGGCTTTTGACTTCGATGGTGACGACCGCCGGAGTCACGGCTTTGGCAATCGCCGAAAAGCCGCCGTTGAGCGTCAGCGCCTGACCGGCGTGATTGTCAGCCGCAATGTAAATCGGCACGCCATTGCCACTGCCGCTTTTAAAAGGCGACCAGCCTTTGGCGCTCAGCGCGGAACCGGCGAACACGCCAACCACCAGTGTCACTACCCCCAGCAGGCTCACCAAAACCCAGTTGCGTTTTGAGTCTGCCCGCCGCTGACGAGCGGTAAAAATGTTATCCATTTCAGCGTCCATGTTGTGTAAAGCCTCCTTTGAAACTGCTTTCCCCGCAGGAGTCCTCACGCCGGTAAAGCCGGAATCACAGTCAGTCAGGCCGTGCTTTTACCTGAGTAAGGGAACCCGATCTTAACAATGGCTGATCGGGTTTTCAAGAAATGTCCCCTGACGTGGCGGCCAGGTGAGGCGCAACGCCGATTCTCAGCCACTGCCACCGGGCCAGTGAACGGCCCGGTGGCAGCAGGATGTACGACCGAAGCCGGGCCGAAGATTGACGAAATTGTGATTTGTCTGTGGCGGCCTGGAAGCCATGTGCGATTGATTCTTTCCGTTTGTTGCGAGGCCACGCCCCACGGCTTTCGGTTGCCTGAATGCCCACGAGATGTCAGGTCAACTGCCAGGATGTTTCAGAATAACAGAGATGACTTGCCGCATGAGCAGACTAATTCTTTCCGGTCTGATGTTGCTGCTGCTGAGCGCCGCCACTATTTCGGGCCAGGCGCAATCAGTTGCAGCTCCCGAATTACTTAATGTGCAGGGCAAGGTAAGCGATGCCTCAGGGACGCCGGTCAGCGGACAGGCGCAGATGGCCTTTGTCATCTTTGACGCTGAAACCGACGGCAACGAACTGTGGCGCGAAGGGCCGCTCAATGTGACGCTCACGCGCGGCATTTACAACGTGCTGCTCGGCAGCACCGCGCCGCTGCCTGCCACCATCTTCACCACCGGATCGGTGCGGTATCTCGAAATTACCATCAACGGCGAAACGCTCACTCCGCGCCAGCGCCTCGCATCGGCGGCCTATGTCCTGGGCGGCAACCAGGGCGCGCCCGGCCCCAAAGGCGACAAGGGCGACACCGGCCCGACCGGATTGCAGGGTGACAAAGGCGAGAAAGGCGACCAGGGTAATAAAGGTGACGCCGGGCCGCAGGGCGCGAGGGGCGAAAAAGGCGACCAGGGCAGCAGAGGTGACAAAGGCGATAAGGGTGACAAGGGTGATAAAGGCGACAGGGGCGACCAGGGGTCTGCCGGTGGCATTGGCCTGCTTGAATCAGCCTGGACTTTCAACCCTGAAGCTCCGGCCAGAACAGTTCTGACCGTTCTGAACTCAGCGGCTTTTGTGATCGGTCAGGCCGTGATGATTACGGCTTCCGGCAAGGCTCCGACTTACGGGCGCGTCACGGCGGTGCCGAGCGCGACAAGCGTCGAATTTACGCCTGATGCGAACCTGGGCGAGCAGCCCGCCACCACGGTTTCTTACGCCGCAGGCAGCGCCACCCTGGCGATCACCGGCGAACGCGGCGCAGCGGCAAAGATCAGCGACGGTTCAGTGACCACTACGCTGATTGCTGATGGCGCGATCACCGCCGACAAAATTGCAGCCGGCACGATCAAAGGCAGCCACATTGCCGACGCCACGATTCCGGCCAGCAAACTGATCGGCGGCGCAGGCAGCGGGCTTGATGCCGACACAGTTGACGGACGGCACGCCAGCGACTTCGCCCCGGCCAACGGCGCGACCGGCTACATTCAGAATGGCGCAACCCCGCAGGCCGCGAATTTCAATGTCACAGGCAGCGGCGCAGTCGGCACGAATCTGACCGTCGGCGGCGATCTGGCCGTCAGCGGCAAAATCAGTCTGGGCAGCGGCTCGCTGACGGCAGGCAACATTCAGGCGACGGCGCTGATTTCGACGGCGGCGAACGGGACGGCGCCGCTGACGGTGAATTCAAAAACGCTGGTGACGAATCTGAACGCTGAATTCGTCGGCGGCAAAAGCGCGGCTGAACTTGCGCCGAGGCTGACGCAGGCGATTGATTTCACGCCGGGCGGGCAGTTGTCGGTTGATCGCAACCAGTTCACGAATGTGCCGGGAGCCACCGGAACTTTCACTTCAACCGGACGCGCGCTGCACATTTCATTCAGCACCAGCGCCTATCAGGAATTTCTCTGCGCCGGAGCGCGCATTGAATACGCCCTGAAAATTGACGGCTGGCTCGTGATGCTGGGTCGCGTCAGTTTCAGTGCCAACATGGGCGTTGGCACCGCCATCAACGGCATTCGCCAGTACGCACATTTCAGCAAGGTCACGACCAGCATTCCCGCCGGCAATCACGCGATTCAGGTGCAGTGGCGGCTGGTTGACGCGGCGGGTTGCGCCATCGGGTACGCCGATGACAGCGATTACTTTCAGGTCTCAATTATTGAAGGCGGCATCAACTGAAGCCGTGCGGAAAAAGGCTGAATAAACGCACAGATTTTTGATTCACTGAGTTCCCGGCGGCACGAAAAATCCTCACCCCACAGTCAACACTGACGTGCCGCCGTTGAAGGCCCGGATTGCGAAGCCAGCTTCGGAGTCCGGGCAGTTCGCAAAGCGCAAAGCCAGGGCGGATGACGATGCTCAACTCACACAAACTACACCCTGCCGTGCTGGCCGCTGACCGCTCGCTGTTTGCGGCGTGGCTGTCCGGCTTCATTTCGCTGGCGCTGCAACTTGGCGCGGTGCTGCTGCTGGCCGTCCTGCTGCTGAGTCTGACCGCGAAGGCGCAGGAACTGTCAGCCGCCGAACGCAACGCCGGACAGGCACAAAGCGCAGGTTACAAGGTTTCGACGCAGGCCGTCACCGGGGGCGGCGGCGCTGTCGAATCGAAAAGCTTCAAAGCCGTCACGGCCATTTCGCCCCAGGCCGCAGGCCTGCTCAAAAGCCGCAACTTTCAGCTTGAACTTGGCGTGCTGACTTCGGATGAGATCAACAGTCAGCAGCCGACAATGGTGTCAGCCGCGAATTATCAGGCTCCGGTCGCGCCCGGCTCGATTGCGGCAATTTTCGGCGTGCATCTGGCGACGAATGACGCTGCCGCAGTGGCGTTGCCGCTGCCGCTCAGCCTGGCGGGCACGACCGTGAAAATCAACGGTCGGCAGAGCCGCCTGTTTTATGTCGGTGACGATGCGCCTGCCGGTTACGGTCAGATCAATCTGCTCGTGCCGCCTGAAACCGAGCCGGGAATGGCCGAGGTCGAAATCACGGCGGCGGATGGGCTGGTTTCATTGACGCGGGTGCTGGTTGCGCCGGTCGCGCCGTCGTTGTTTACGGCGGACGCCACAGGGGCGGGCGAAGCGGCGGCCCTGGCCACGCCGGACGGGGTTCATTACTTCACGGCTCCGTTTGAAGTGACGGTGGATGGCAGGCCGAATTACCTGGCGCTTTTCGGGACAGGCATTCGCAACGTAAGCGGCGCTGACCGGGTGGAGGTGACGATTGACGGGGTGGCGGCGCAGGTGGTTTATGCCGGGCCGCACGGGTCGCTGGCCGGGCTTGATCAAATCAATGTCATCATTCCGCAACAACTCCGCAGCAAAGGGACTGTAAACGTAACACTCGTGGTGGACGGGATTCCGGCCAGCACGGTGCAGATTCGCATCAGGTGATTCGGCTGGCGTGGTTGTCACCGCCGCCAGTCACAGTCAGCAGCCCCTGAGAGAGCTTGAGTTGCCGAAGTTTCGATTCATTACCAATTCTCACTTTATTCAGTTGCCGCAGAGCTTCCCTGCCGGATGGCCGGGGAGGGCTGCGGCTGATGGCGTTTTGTCGGCCTGACAAATGCTGGCTTTCGCCCAGGTGAAGGGCTGAAGTCATTGGGAATCTTTGACAAACTGTCTCTTGACTGACCGCAGGGGGAGGACTAAGATGCGCCCGAATACGGGGCAACTCCACGGCTTTTGAAAACCTCAACCGTCTCTTTTTCAAAGCCGGATTTCCGCTGTTGCCTGCCTGTTATTCCTCACAATCTCTGAATTCGCAGAACGAGATCAGGATTGCACGAAGCATTTGGTATTCAGCTTTTGGTTTGACAACAGACGTTGCTCCGGCAAACCGCTTCCTCAACTCATCCCCGTTCCCTCAGTCTCGGCGGAGGTTGTCGTTGCCGCGCAATTCCCCAGCACACCGCATCCGGGCATCTGCCAGAGCTGCTGTTTCGCAGACTCTTCAGGAAGCTTTCGACCATTCCCCGTTTGTCCTGAAGGAGGAGTCTGGTTTGAGCCGAAATCACGACGGCAGGTTCGGACTCCGGGCAGGTGATCACGGTCAGGCGGGAAGCAGTTTTCACCGCCATCATCAGATTTCAGGTGTTTGTCAGCAGTGTCGTGCGGAGGCCGGGTTCCGCGCTTTCAGGACAGGAAAAAGGAGTTAGATCATCATGGCTGGTCGCAAATTCATCACGTCTTTCTTCCATCATGCCTCGCGCAGCACTGTTGTGATGCTGTGTACGGCCATCGTTCTGGCGGCAGGCAGTCTGACCGGCCTGCGCCGCCTGACGGCACAGCAGGCATTTCGCGCGCCCGGCAGCGCCGCGCCGGCAGCCAGCGCCGCCACTATCAGCACAGCCACAACCGGCGCAGCGCAGGCACCGGTCACCGGCAATGGCGAGGCGGTCGCGCTCGGAGAATTTACCGGCAGCCTGGATGTGAAATCCGGTGAACTGAAGATCGCGCCGAAAGCGGCGGCCAAGGGCCGCTATGTGGCTTACAGCCGCAGCGATCCGGGAACGGTGCTGCCGCCCGGTTCATTCACCGTCCGGCTGACGGATACCAACGGCGCGGGAGCCGACAGCGTTTTTCTGCCGGGCAGCGGAACGGTCAGCGGCGAAATTGAAATCCTGAACAATTCAGCGACCACCTTCTATAACACACGCCTGATTTTCACCAGTTTCAGGGTCAGCAATGTCGGCGGCATAACGGCTTCAAATTCACCGACCACTGGCGGCGTGGCTTTTTATAACGATGGCCAGGTGGCTTACAACAACCAGCTCAATGTCTCGCGCGCTTATGGCGACATCGCTCCGGGCGGTTCCGGCAAGGCCGTCTGGACTTTTGCCGTCCCGACCAGCGGGCCGACTTTCTTCTTTCAGTTTCAGGTGCTGGCCGATTTAGGGGTCGCCGCGGAAAGCGTCGAACCCGCCGCAGTGCAGGTCAGCAGCAGCGCCGGTTCGACGGTGAACCTCAACGGGCGCGGGTTTGTGACGACTCCGACCCTGCCAGCGGTGCAATTGCTCAGAACTGACGGGAGCGTGGCCGCCACGTTGCCGGTCAATTCAGGCAATCCGACACAACTCAATGCCACTATTCCTGCCGGAACCGCGCCGGGCATTTATGGCCTGCGGGTCATCAATTCCGGCGGCACGGCGGGCGGCCTCGGTTCAAGCGCAATCAGCAACCGGCTGACCGTGACCGAAGCGCCGACCTCAACCCTGTCAGGCCCGGTCAGCAGCCTGAGCGGCCCTGGCCCGTATCTGGTCACCAGCAATCTCATCGTCAGTTCAGACCTCAACATTCCTGCCGGCACGGTTTTCTATTTTGCCAGCGGCACGACTTTGCAGGTGGCAGCGGGCGGGAATCTGACGGCGAATGGAGGGATTCCCGGCATCTCCAGCACCGCGCCGGGCCAGATTGTGTTCACGGCGCAGCGCAGTCCCGGTCAGGGCATTCCCGGCCAGGGTGCGTGGGGCGGCATTGACGCGACCGGTGCAGCCAGCAACATTCTGATGACGATGCGCAACTGCGTGGTTGAATACGGCGGGCTGTCGGGCGGCGCGCAGATCAGCCTGGCCGGATCAGGACGTCGTTTGCGTTTTACCGACAGCATCTGCCGTCGCAGCGGTGGCACCGGGATTGACGCCAGCGGCACAAGCGACCGGCTTGAAGGCTTTGCCCGTTCGCGGCTGGATAACAACGGGACGACCGAAAGCGATGTGGCGGCGCTGCTGAGCGGCAATGCCGCGCTGGGCCTGTATGACCTTGACGGCACGACGAGCGGGACGGGCGTGGCTGATGCCAACTACTATTATTCGTCAGCCAATTCATTTAACGGCAACAGCGGCAATTTCATTCAGATCGGCACGGATGGTGCAGCGGCCTCGAATGATTTCACCAGATCGGGCGTCCTCGTCGGCCAGGGCGAAACGCCGATTCACCTGCGCGGTTCACTCAGCAATCCGGCCATCGTCGGCAGCAGCTCACTGGTCGAGTTGTCAATCAATGCAGGCGCGGAAATCAGGCTGGCTCCGGGCACTGATCTGCAGGCCGGTGATTCGGCGCAGAGCCTGCGCGGCGGCATTTCGGCCAACGGTCTGCCCGGCATCACCCAGGTGCCCGGCGCGGCTTTCGGCAGTTCAAAATACATCACCTTTGACCGCATCGGCGGCAGCAACTGGGGCGCAATTTACTTTTCCAGAAACGCCCCGGCCAGTTCGATTCTCAATTACGTCAGCGTGAAGAACGGCGGCACCAGCGCGCTCGGAAACGCGGCAGTGCTGGCGGAAGGCGTCGTCGTGCAGGTCACCAATTCAGAGATTACCGACAGCGCCACCGGCAGCGTGCTGGCCTATGCCGGCGGCAACATTCTGACCAGCAGCGCCGCTTTTGGCAGCACCAATGCGCCGCTGATTGATTCGATTGCCGGCGGTCTGCTCGGTGACGGCAACCTCGCAACCCAGGCGCATCTTGGCCAGCCGACCGCCGTTGCGGCTGATCCGCTGGGCCGGGGCCTGTACGTAGCCGATTACGCTTCATCTATCACCTATCTTCGTTTCATCAACACCACCATCGCGCCGCAGTTCATTGCCGGACAACGCATCGCGCCGGGCACGATTCAGGCGCTGGCCGGACGCGAAGGCGGCGATCTGTCAGAAGACGTTCCCGGCCTGTCAGCCGACCTCGGAGCCATCACCGGCCTGGCCGTCAGCCAGGACGGTAACTTCCTCTACTTTACCAACACGGTTGATGCGGTGGTGCGCGCGCTGAATCTGTCGAACAACACGCTGACGATTGTCGGGGGCACGGTGGGCGCGGGCAATGTGCGGACGGTGGCTGACACCACGGTTGGTTTATCAGCAGTGATGAGCGACATTGCCATCACCAGCAGCGGCGACCTGCTCGTGGTGGATTCAGACAGTTCCGTCAACAAGGTCTTTCGCCTGGCTGCCAGCCGCAATTCAGCGAGTGCGCCGGCCACCGTCGTCGCCGGTCGTAACCGGGTGGGAGATGAAAAGAACGATGCCAGTAACCCGTCCTTCACGGCTGGCCCGGCCACCAGTGTCCTGATGTTCCAGCCGCGCGCCGTCGAGACTGATTCCAGCGGTAATTTCTATGTGACTGACACTGGTCACGGTCGCGTGATCAAGGTGGACAGTGCCGGCAATGCTTCGCTGCTGGTGCAGTTCTCGCCGGGCGCGAGCGGGCCTTATCCGAACAGTCTCGCCGTTTACAACGGCAATGTTTACACCGCCAATGGCAATCAGCAGGTGGTCGTGCGGCTGACCGGCGGCGGGCCATCCATCGTGGCCGGCATCGGTTCATTTGGCAGTGGCTCAGGCGGTTCAA
>CAYWDW010000028.1:0-16318 GCA_964457105.1 uncultured Heliobacteriaceae bacterium | reverse complement strand
CGTCTGTTCCGTCATCTCTCTTCTGCTTAAGGGGAGCGAGTGCCCGGATGTGCTGCTTGCGTGCTGCGGGGCTGCATGTTTGAATAAGGCTTCAGGCTGAACGCTGCAACTGAAATGAGAAATCGCGTGTCACGACAACTGCTCGAATCGCAGAAAATCTTTGCCGGTAAAATCTTCGACGTTGAACTGGACCGGCTGCGTGATGTGAACGGTCAGGAGATCTTCCGCGAGGTCGTGCGGCATCCGGGCGGGGCTGGCGTGCTGCCGTTGTTTGCTGATGGTCGCGTGGCGCTCGTCAGGCAGTACCGGCATCCGGCGCGTGAAGAATTGCTGGAAATTCCGGCAGGTCGCATTGAGGAAGGTGAAACGCCTGAGCAGTGCGTGCGGCGCGAAATTGAAGAAGAGATCGGCGCGCGGGCGGGAATATTGCAGCGGCTTTCGGTGTTCTATTCGACGCCGGGTTTTTGCGAAGAAAAACTTTACGTTTACCTGGCGACGCAACTGACGCCGGTTGAGCGCAGGCCCGATCACGATGAACTGCTTGACGTGATTTACCTGTCGTTCACGGAGGCGCTTGAAAAAGTTCAGCGCGGAGAGATTGCCGATGCCAAGACCATCATCGCCTTGCTGCTCGCGGAGCGAATGATTGCGCCGGGGCGGGTGGCCGAAGGTGGAATTCGGAATTCGGAAGTCGGAATTCGGTAGCCGGTAGTTGGAAGTTGAAAGCGAGATGGCAGATGACAGATGACAGCGAGACTGCGGCCTCTCTTCATTCCGACTACCGAATTCCGACTTCCGACTTCCGCGTTGATTCAACAGGAGAGTGCGAAATATGAATGCAGAATCAGGCGCAGGCAGAGTGCTGGGCCGATCAGTTCTGGGTGGGCTGCTGCTGGCGGTGATGGCGGTCTTTTCGGCCTGCGGAACGGCGACCGGCGAGGCGGCCTCAGCGCGGGTGTCTGAAACGATTCGTTCATCCGGCGTGGCAGACACACAGCCGGCGGCGCCGCAGAGCAAAGATGTCAAAGGAAAGAATCAGGCTATGAACAACACACCGAACAGGGAAGTCGCCACGCTGGCGGGCGGTTGTTTCTGGTGTCTCGAAGCTGTTTTCAATGAACTCAAAGGCGTTGAGAAAGTTGTTTCGGGGTACGCCGGCGGGCACGTCAAAAATCCGACTTATGAACAGGTCTGCACCGGCACGACCGGACACGCCGAAGTTGTGCAGATTACCTTTGATCCGCAGGTGATTTCATATGTGGACCTGCTGAATGTTTTCTTTACGATTCACGACCCGACGACGCTCAATCGCCAGGGCGCGGATGCCGGGACGCAGTATCGTTCGGCCATCTTTTATCATTCGCCGGAACAGCAGGCGGTGGCTGAAAAAATCAGGACCGAACTGAACGCGGCGAAAATCTGGGATGCGCCGATTGTCACCGAGATCAAACCGCTGACGGCGTTTTATCCGGCGGAGGAATATCATCAGCAGTATTACGAGCGGAACCCGAACCAGGGTTACTGCCGCGTGGTGATTGCGCCGAAGGTGTTGAAGTTCCGCAAGCAGTTTATGTCAAAACTCAAGAAACAAACGGCGATGCCCTGACATATGCTGGATGTTCTGAAGTCCTGCATCATCATTCCGCTGATTTACCTCTACACGATCCTGATGGCGACGCTCGCGCTGGCGCTGTCATTCGTTGATCGTGGAGGCCGTCTGCAACACTGGTGCGCGCGCACCTGGTGCCGGATGATTGCCGTCACCGGAGGCGCGCGCATTCGCGTGCGCGGACTCGACAACCTGCCGCGCGATCAGGCCTGCGTCGTCATTGCCAACCATCAAAGCTACCTCGATATTCCGGCCATCTGGGGTTACATTCCGTTGCAGTTTCGCATTCTGGCGAAGCGGATTCTGTTTTACGTGCCGTTTATGGGCTGGTTTCTGTGGCGGGCCGGACACATTCCGGTTGATCGTGAAAACGCGCGGGCGGCGCTGGCCAACGTCAACCGTGCTGTGAACAAATTGAAGGAAGGTTTTTCGATTGTCGTCTTTCCTGAAGGCACGCGCTCTGAGGACGGGACTTTGCAGGAATTCAAATCCGGCGGCTTCAAAATTGCCCTGAAGGCCGGGGTGCCGATTGTGCCGGTGACGATCATCGGCACTGCCGGAGTGCTGAAAAAAGATTCGCTGGTCTTTCATCCCGGCACCGTCGAAGTCATTATTGGCCCGCCGCTGCCGACGACCGATTACACCAGCCGGACGCTGCCGGAACTGATCGCCCGGACGCGGGCGCAGATGCAGGCCAACCTCGCCGCGGCAAACGCCGGGCAGTTGACCGCCGTCGCTGACCGTCAGACGGTCGGCAGTCGGCAGTGACGCCTTTTGATTTTATGAATGAAACTTCTACATCGTGTGCTGTGTGTGGCGGCCCGCTGCAATCTTCAGACAGCGGCGCCAATTGTCCGCACTGTGCGGCGACTGAACGCGAGGCGGAATCAACGACAGTCGCCGAGTCGCCAATAGTCGCGCCAGGGCCTGAGCCATCAACTCCGGGTGCCGCGCCGCCTGCGCCCTGGATTGATCTGCTCTCCGGGATTGGCATCTGGCTTGCCAGTCTGGTGTTGATGCTGGTGCTGCAACTGGCGGGGCTGGTGCTTTACGGGGTGTTTCAGCCTGAGATCTTCAAGGAGATGGCCAGAGGCGAGATGACGCCCAGAGTCGCCCTGATTTCGCTGATTGCCACCTTTGTCGCGCAGATGCTGACGCTCGCGCTGGCGTGGGGCGTGGTGACGCGGGCGGGGCAGCGGCCTTTTCTCAGCACGATGGGCTGGGTCTGGCGAAGCTGGTTCAAGCTGCCGCACGCGATGGCCCTGACGATTGCCATGCTCGGAGTGGGCTGGCTGGCGACAAAGTTTCTGCCGCATCAGGAGACCAGTATTGACAAGGTGCTGGAGATGGGACTGGCCGTGCGGGTGACGGTGGCGGTGCTGGCGACGCTTGGCGCGCCGATTGTCGAGGAGGTTGTGTACCGGGGCGTGCTTTATCCGGCGATTGAAAAAGCGGCCAATTCGAGCGTGGCCGTCGTCGTGGTGACGCTGCTGTTCTGGGGCGTCCACGTGGCGCAATACTGGGGCAGCGCGGCGGTGCTGGTGTCGGTCTTTGTGCTGAGTCTGGCGCTGACCCTGGTGCGGGCGGCGACGGGCAGCCTGCTGCCCTGCGTGGTGACGCATTTTCTGTTCAATGGCATTCAGGCCATCGGCATCATCGCGGCTCCTGAGGCGATAAAGCAGACGCCTGAACCGGCACGGGCGGCGCTGACGGCGCTGCTCAGCCTGTGCGGCTTACAGTAAAGGAGGTCAGTCGTGAGCGACTTTTTTACGATGATCGAGAAAGTGCAGAAGCTGATGGGCAGCGACGATGTTGAGGTGATCTCGAAGGATGGCACACGGGTCAGAGGCCGGATTGACAACCTGCGCAGCACGCAGCCGTTCAGCAAACCGGCAGTCAAGATTCGCACCGCCGACGGGCAGATTACCAAGATTCTGTTTTCTGACATTCAGGAGATCATTGACCACAGCGCGAAGCCGTAATGGTCGCCGGGGCGCGCCGTCGGGCCTTTACGGCGGCGCGATGACCGAGAAGCCGGTCAGTTGTGCCACGCCGATAAACAGGCGGTCGTAATTGCCGGTCGGCAGATGGTTCGAGTAATGTTCGACCACCGCCGGGCTGATTTCAACCATCCCGGCGCCGCTGCTGAGCCGCGCAATCACGCCTTCGACGCTCTCCGCCGCTATCTGACCTCGCACAATGCCAAAGGGCAGATACAGAATCAGTGCAACCGGGCGCGGGCGCGAGCCTGAGGCAAACAGATTGCCCGGCTTGTGGTCCTGCCCGTACTTCGATGGTTCTGTCACGTTCTTTACTCTCTGGTTATCCCTGCACCGGGCGCTTGAAGGTGTATTTGACGTACCGGCTGCTTGACAGCATCTCTTCGCCCTTGTTGCTGCGGTGCATGGTGTATCCGTCAACATAGACATTGACGAGATCCCAGCCTTCCTGTCCGACAGCATTCAGCCCGGCATCAACGTTTTCATCAATGAAATCCTGACCGGTGATTTTAGAGCCGATCTTGCGAATTTCACCCCAGTCCAGAGTTCGATATTCCCATTTGTTCATGCTGGCCCGTTCCTCCCTGTCACCGCTGAAGTGCAAGGCACTGAGTGAAAAAACGAGAACCGCAGGCACAAACTTCGCCCGTGACCAAGGCACCTGAGCAGTAAACCTGTTGAAGTGGAATCAGTGTTCGGCGGCCATTCTACTACAGAAGGCGGCGTTCAGCGCATCAGTAAGATGGAAGACCTCGCGTCAGGTAAAAATGCCAGTGAATAATGGCCGCATTCGACAGGCAGCCAGGGTTACAGGCGCTGGAGTTTCATTGGTCCGGCCCGGTGAATTTGAGGGCGCAGATCAGATAGTCACGCAATTGACGCCGGTCAACCACCGCATCCAGCATGCCGTGTTCGAGCAGGAATTCTGAACGCTGAAAACCTTTGGGCAGTTTCTGGCGAATCGTCTGTTCGATCACGCGCGCGCCTGAAAAGCCGATCAGCGCGCCGGGTTCAGCGATGTTCAGATCACCGAGCATGGCAAAACTCGCGGTCACTCCGCCCGTCGTCGGATCAGTCAGCAGGGCAATGTAAGGCAGCCGGGCATCATCAAGTCGCGCCAGGGCCGCTGAAATCCGGGCCATCTGCATCAGTGACAGCGTGCCTTCCTGCATTCTGGCCCCGCCCGAACAGGAGGCAATGATCAGCGGGTAGCGCTTTTCCAGGCAGTATTCAATCGCCCGCGTGATCTTTTCGCCGACGACTGAACCCATGCTGCCGCCGATGAATTCAAAGTCCATCGCGGCAATCACCACCGGACGGCCATCCATTCTGCCTTCGCCGACCACAATTGCATCCAGCAGTCCGGTCGCCTTCTGACTCTTTTTCAGGCGTTCGCGGTAAGGGCTTTTGTCCACAAAATTGAGCGGATCGGCGGGCGCCACGTCAGCATCGCGTTCCGTGTATTCCGAATCGTCAAAGAGCAGTTCCAGACGTTCTTTGGCGCGCAGGCGAAAATGAAAGCCGCACTGCGGGCAGACCTTGTAATTTTCGAGCAGATCCTTGCGATAGAGCGTCGCATTGCAGTCGGCATTCTGGCACTTGGTAAAGATGCCTTCGGTTTTGACTTTGCGTTCGGAAATCGGCGTGATTTCCGCGATCTTTTCCTGCTTGCGTTTGAACCAGGCCATAAAAGACGGTTTCCTGAATGCGGGGTGACAGTCGGTTGAATGTCGGCACTGACGTTTGAGTAATCAAGCCGACAGCAATGCGCGGATTTTACGTGCGGCTGGCACGGGTGTCAAAGCGGGCTTCAAGCCGACAGCCACCCGGCGAGTTTCTGCAAATCCACATTGCCGCCCGTCAGAATGACGCCAACGCGACCGCCGCTGAAATCGAACCGGCGATGAAATGCCGCCGCTGCTCCTGCCGCGCCTGAAGGTTCAATCAGCACTTTCATTCGTTCCAGCATGAATCGCAGCGTGGCAATCAGTTCATCGTCGCTGACGAGCAGAATGTTTTCGACCAGTTGCTGAATGATCGGAAAGGTCAGTTTGCCAGGCGTCTGCACCTGCAGGCCGTCAGCGATGGTTTTCGGGACGGCGATTTCGACGCGCGCGCCGGTGCGAAAGGATTGCCACGTGTCATTGCCGGTTTCAGGTTCGACGCCGAAAATGCGAATGTCCGGGCGCAGATGTCTGGCTGCAATTGCGCTGCCCGCGAGCAGGCCGCCGCCGCCACACGGGGTGAGCAGGAAGTCCAGTTCAGGCACATCCTCCAGCAGTTCCAGCGCGGCAGTGCCCTGACCGGCCATAATCTGGTCATCATCGAACGGATGCACCGGCGTCAGCCCGCGTTCTTCGCTGAGGCGCTGACTGATGGCTTCGCGGCTTTCGGTGTAGCGGTTGTACAGCGCGACCTCGGCGCCGTAACCGCGTGTGGCGGCCAGTTTCGGCGCCGCTGCATCTTCGGGCATCACGATGACTGCCGGAATGCCGAAGAGGCGCGCCACGAGCGCCACGGCCTGCGCGTGATTGCCGGATGAATGGGCAATGATGCCGCGACGGCGTTCATCTTCTGACAGCGACGCGACCTTGTTGTAAGCGCCGCGAAGTTTGAAGGCACCCATGCGCTGCAGGTTTTCAGCCTTGAAATAAACTTCGCAGCCGGCGCGTTCATTGAACTGCGCTGAAGTCAGCACCGGGGTGCGATGCGCCACGCCGCGCAATCTGTGCTGTGCTTTGAGAATGTCGTCAAAATTTATCATGTGATTCAGGGTCTGAAGATTTCCCTTAAAGTGTCAGTGTCGAGGTTGCCGCCGCTGATGACGCAGACGACGTTCTGATCCTGAAGCTGTTCGCGCATTTTGATGGCCGCAGTCGTGGCCGCCGCGCCTGCGCCTTCAACCAGATTGTGCGTCGTGCGCCAGAGCAGGCGCACGGTGCGAATCATTTCGCTGTCGCTGACCAGCACGATTTCATCAACGCCCCGGCGAATGATGTCAAAGGTGAACGCCGCCGGCACGCGCGTCGCCACGCCGTCAGCAAAGGTGTGCGCGTGTTTCGTCTCAACGATGCGGCCTTCCTGCCACGACAGGTAAACGCTTGGCGCGCCTTCGGCCTGGACGCCATAAATTTTTGTCTCAGGCGACAGCGCGCGAAAGGCTGTGATCGTGCCGCACAGTCCGCTGCCGAGGCCGATGGGCACGAATACTGCATCAATCTTTTCGCCGCGCTGCTGCATGGCTTCGATGATTTCAAGCGCATAAGTGCCGACGCCGTTAATCAGGTGCGGCTCGCTGGCCGAATGAAGGTAGCGCAGATTTTCAGCGCGTGACAGGCGTTCGACTTCCTCGCGGGCTTCGTCAAAGTCGCGGCCATGCTCAACGAGTCGCGCGCCGAATGCGCGCATGGCGGCGTTCTTTTCGGGATTGTTGCCAAAGGGAACCACAACCACCGCTGGAATGTTGTGCAGCCTGGCGGCGAGGGCCACGGACTGTCCGTGATTGCCGCGCGTGGCGGTGATGACTCCGCGATGAGTTTGTGCGGCGGCGAAATGATGCATGAAATTCAGACCGCCGCGCACCTTGAATGCGCCAGTGGGCAGATGATTTTCGTGCTTGAGAAAGATGCGCAGGCCGGTCTCTTCGGCCAGCAGCGGATGGGCGAGCAGCGGAGTCGGCAGCAGATGGCGATAAACCGGCTCACGAGCGGCGCGGATGGCTTCAATGGAAACCGTGTCAGTCGGGCTGGTCATAATTTTTCCGTGTGGTGGACAGTTGAACCTGATGCGCTGTGATCTTAGCACGGCATCAGGTAAAATGCGGAAGCGGTAGCTCAATCAGACCTGAATTGTTGACCGGGATTTCAGCCGAACCGTCAAATCGGAAAAGGGCTGTCACCGGCATCCGGAATCAGAAATCTGAAAACAATTAATCAATTTATGCTGACCATTGGGATTCACTATCTTTCCGATGTCGCTTCGATTGACCTGCGAGGCAAGTTCATCAAGGGGCAGGGCGGTTATCAGTTGCAGATGCTGGTTGAAAAAGTGCTGGCGGCGGGCACCAGACACGTGCTGCTGAATCTGACCGATGTGCCGGTCATTGACAGCATGGGCATCGGCGACATCGTCCGGGCTTTCACCAAAGTCCAGGATGGAGGCGGGACGCTGAAACTTGTCGGCCTGACCGACCGCGTTTATGGCGCGCTGAAAATCACGCAACTGCTCAGGATCATCGAAACCTTCAAGACCGAACAGGAAGCCGTCGCCAGCTTTGAGGCCAGTAATGGCAAGGCGGCGAAGAAGCCCCGAAAGAAGCGCGCCAAAGCTGAGGATGATGACAGCGCGCAGGAGGCCGAACCTGAA
Organism: uncultured Heliobacteriaceae bacterium; assembly: GCA_964457105.1. Lineage (GTDB taxonomy): Bacteria > Acidobacteriota > Blastocatellia > RBC074 > RBC074 > DASRDU01. The sequence continues at coordinate 8,344 of CAYWDW010000028.1, read as the reverse complement.
AGCGATCAGAGCCAGGCCTGACCCTGAGAAAACTCAGCCACGAATTCACACGAGTCACCCCGCATCAGGGGCATGTTCATTCGTGGCTGCCTTGGTTACTTGATTGCGTAATAGCCTTCTTTGGCGCGCACGGTCAGATGCGGGAACCCGCGCGGCGGCTTGACGCTGACCTTGATTTTGCGCCACTCCCCGTCGCGTTCGGCGTTGGTCGGGTAATAACCGATGCTGTATTGATGCCGCAGTTCAAGCGCGATGCGCGTAATGGCGTCTTCGAGTTCAGCCGGTGAGCGCGGGAAGAAAGCCTTGCCGCCCGTGACCTGAGAGATCTCTTCGAGAATAGCCTGGCCCTGCATATCGAGCGCGCCGCCTGCGCCGCCGCCCATTTCGACAATCCCGAGGCAGTAAATCTGCACGTTGGCTTCCTTGAGCAGCTTGCGCAGTTCGCCGTAAGTGTAGCGTGAGGAGTTGTCCTGCCCGTCAGAGATCAGCAGCATGGCGCGTTTCTGATGACGCCCCTGCTTGACCTTTTCAATGCCCAGATAAGCCGCGTCGTAAAGCGCCGTCTGCCCGCGCGCGTCAATCAGATTGAATTTATTGACGAGCGAGGTGCCATCCATAAATTCGCCGAGCAGGTGGGCGCGCTGATTGAATCCGACGAGGAAGAAATCATCGTCCTGGTGGCTGGTGTCAACGAAGGCTTTCAGCGCGTCGCGGGCGCGATCCAGCTTGTTTTTCATGCTGCCGGACACATCGAAAATCACTCCCATGCTGACCGGTGCATCGTCATCGTTGAAAAACTGGATGTCCTGTTTGATCTTGTCCTCAAAGATTTCAAAGTTCTGTTTGTCGAGGCCGGTCACCAGGCGGTTGTAAGGATCAGTCACTGTGACCATCAGCGTGACGGTTTCAGTCCGCACCTTGATTTTGTCCTGCTCATCAGCGTTTCGACGCTGGACCTGAATGGTTGTGTCAGACTTTCCATCTGACCTGCCCTTTTCCTGGGGTTGAGAACTGCCTGTTGCTGATTCAGGTTTTTGCGCGGGCTGACCGGCAGGTGGTGGCGTCGCTGGCTGCTGAGTGGCACCTGCGCTGCTGAGCGGCACTGTGCTCAGCAGCAGGCCTGACAGCATGACAGCCGCCAGCAGGATGGTTGTTGTGCACCGCGAAATGAACTTGCTGTACATCGTAATCTCTCCTGAGACTACTCCCGGCAAATCAGCTTCAGGACGAACCGATTTGAGCCGGGAAGTGTGATCTGATTTTTTGAAGAATGAAACTGTCCTTGAATTCTGATACTCACACAGCCTACAGGGGACGCGCGGGCATTGTATCACAATCGGCCAGGGCGCAAGCCAGGAATCCAGGGGTTTTTCTGACCGGGCGGGCAGGAGCAGGCAGGATTATTGCGGCTGGCCTTTGCCATTGAGCGCAAGCTGCGTATCGCCCGAATCGAACAGCTTGCCTGACTGTGCATCGAAGACCTTGTACTCAAAAAAGAGCGGCCCGGTGGCGTCCTTCGGAATGGTCACGTTGAAATCAATGCTGGCGCCCTGACCACCGGCCTCTGACTTGTGCATATCGCGGAAGAAGATCGTGCCCTGACTGTCTTTGGCCACCACTTCCAGCCGGAAACCGTGCGGCGCATTGCCCTGCAGGTTGACCGTCAGTTTAGCCGTTTCACCGGGCGCATATGCCTGTTTGTCCGGGCGGACTTCACCGACCGAAACATAATCATCGGCGAGCAGCGTGTGCAGATCGGCTTCGCCGTGCGCGAGCATCCGGCCTGCGGCATCAGTCACGAGGTAGGACAATTTCTGTTCGGGCAGGTCATCGGGCAGCTTGAACTGAACCAGCGTCGTGCCTTTGAGGTCGGCCACCTTGCGCTGATTAATGCCCTTGCCGGTCAGCGTCACGCCGGCACCGGGAATCGGGCGCAGGGCCGAAAGTTCAAGTGAGAGCATAAACGGGTCGCTTTCACTTTCGCCGCCGGTCAGTCTGGCCTGGACTTTGACTTCGGCTTCGTGGCTGGCGGTCGTGGCGACAAACCGCTGGCTGATGATGGCATTCATCGGCGGAGCGACCGCCCAGTTGGCATTGTTGCCTCGTTTGACGGGCGCGATTTTCTGAAAAATCATCATCCCGCGCAGGTCATAGACCATCAGCGCGTAAACATCGCCGCTGGCTGCGAGCGGCCAGAGCGGAAACAGCATGCCTTCCTGCGGCGCGAGCGTGAAGCGCAGCTTGATGGCTTCGGTGAGTTGTTCGCTGCTGCCAAGCTGGATGACCGCGTAACCGCGCACGACACGGTTTTCTTCGCTGTTGGCCAGGCTGATCCGGTACTGCCCATTGGCGGTTTCGATTTCACCCGACAGCTTCGGTGCCGTCAGGTAAATCGGCTCAGCCGTCACCTGCCGCGGACGGGAGGCTGCCGGGATTTGTTCCGGGACTGATGATTGTGCGATGGCCGCCTGCGGGCTGAGCAGCACCGCTGAAAGGAAGGAGAGCAGAAGATAAAGTCGAATCACTACGTTACGGCCTTGCATGGCGTCGGCAGTCTGGCATAAAAAGGGGCCGCGAGTAAATGGCTTTGTGGGAGGGCCTTAAGTCGCCTCGACCTGTAGAATCTGGTGCCCCTCCAGCCTCGTCAGATCAGCGATTTATCCAGCCCTCCCACAAACCTGTGAAGTCAATCCTGCCGGGACCGGCTCTGGATCAGGAGCCGCGAATCAAACCTTAGCGGCCACTCTGAGGTTCTTCCTCTTCACCATTGATCAGCACATTGATCCGGCGAATGATGCCGCGCCGTGACATCCCGCGATTGATCTGTTTGGCCCAGGCGCAGAAAAGCATGTCCTGCTCTTTCGTGCTTTCATTGATGTCAAGCACGAAGCGGCTGAAGACAGCCTTGACGCCGGCAATGTCAACCTGTGTGCCTGAAAATTCCAGATGCACCACCGGACAGGCGGTGGCAGGCTGAAAGCGACCGATCACATCCTTGATCGAAACGCTGGCCGGCACCTGACTGAGCGGCTTGCCGGTCATCGTGGCAATTTTCTGCCGGGCATCATCAGGCAGGGCATACGATAAAACGCCGGTGACGGAATCGTCTGAGTTGGCTGACGTGAGCGTCAGGACAGCCTTCCCGCGCACGTCGTAAGCGTCGCCTTCGCTGATCTTGATTTTGCTGATGACTAACTTGGCCGGAGTCGCAATCGTGACTTTGCCGGTTTTCTGCTGCGCGAGGGCCGTTGTGCCGAGCGCGAGCAGCAGGAGGGCGGTGAGAAATGCGCTGATCGTTCTGATGTTCATTTATTTACAGTCTCCTTGGAACTTGAATGAGGTTGTTCGGGTTGTGTGTGACGCAGGGCTTCAGTGCCATACACTGAAGCTCAGGTGCCGGAAAGGGCGGTTCCGAGCTGGAGCAACAGAAATTTACAGGGGTCGTTCAGACCGTCACAGGGCGCGATGCGATTCAGGAAGTGCGAGGAGCCGCGCGCCATTACTGTGCGGGACCGACCGGACTGAAAAGCAGGCCGGTCAAGCCTTTCAGTCCGGCCACAACTGAGCAGCACCAGTGACCGATGCGCTCCTCCGAAAATCCCCCAGTGAGTCCTGACTTTCGGCCTGAGCGCACCGTGCCTGCTCACACTGGCTACACGCCTCAACCTGCCGGAGGTTCCGTATTTTTTTGCGCGGGCCATTTTACTTTTAATTTCGATCCGGGCAGATTGTCTCCCGATGAACCGACAGGCGCGGCATTCAGCACGCAAAAAATCAGACGCCACCCTGCGCATCGGCGTTGATACGGGCGGCACTTTCACCGACTTTGTTGCGGTCGCCGGGCCGCGTGTTATTTCCTTCAAGGTGCCGTCAACGCCGCACGCTCCGGCCCAGGCCATTCTTGCCGGCATTGCACGCATCCTGAAGGATGCCGACCTGACCACCGTCACCGCGCCGCTACTGAGCATCGTGCACGGTACCACTGTCGCCACCAATGCGCTGCTGGAACGCAAAGGCGCACGCACGGCCCTGATTACGACGGCTGGTTTTGAAGATGTCATTGAAATCGGGCGTCAGGCCCGGCCTGACCTTTATAACCTGGCCGGGACGCGCCCGGCACCGCTCGTTCCCCGCGCGCTGCGTTTCGGCCTCCGCGAGCGTGTGGCGGCGGATGGCGCGGTGATTGAAAAACCTGACCCGGAGCAGGTTCAGAAACTCGCCGCCACGTTAAGCCGCGCCCGCGTTGAATCGGTTGCAATCTCATTACTTTTCTCTTTCGCCTGCCCCGCTCACGAACAGGCAATGGCCGAAGCCATCGGAAGTCTCGGCATCCCGGTTTCAGTGTCGCACCGGATTCTGCCTGAATACCGCGAATATGAACGAACCTCGACGGTAGTTATCAATGCCTATCTGGCTCCGCGCGTCGGGCAGTATCTCAGGGAACTGGTCACGGGCCTGAGCGCCACCGGCGCATCAGCTTCGGCGCGGTCACAGCGAAGGGCGACGCTGCGGGTGATGCAATCATCCGGCGGCTCGATTTCTGCCGAAGTCGCAGCCCGCGAGCCGGTGCGCACGATTCTGTCAGGCCCGGCTGGCGGGGTGGTGGCCGCGACCGAAATTGCCCGGCTGACCGGCGACACCGAAGTGATGACCTTTGATATGGGTGGCACCTCGACCGATGTGGCGCTGTGGCAGGGCGCGGCGCAGACCACGAATGAAGCGCAGATTACCGGATTGCCGGTCGCTGTGCCGGTGCTTGACATTCACACGGTCGGGGCCGGCGGCGGCTCAATTGCCTGTGTTGATCCTGGCGGCGCCTTGCGGGTCGGCCCGGAATCGGCGGGCGCTGATCCCGGCCCGGCCTGTTATGGCAAAGGCACGCGACCGACGGTGACGGACGCGAATCTGGTGCTGGGCCGGTTTGGTCAGGCGGGTTTGCTGGGCGGGCAGATGCCGCTTGATGGAGCGCGGGCCGCCGCCGCTTTGGATGAACTGGCCGCGCAGATGGCAGCGGCTTCAGCGCGCCGGGTGTCGCGGTACGAGGCGGCGCTGGGCGTGATTCGGGTCGTGAATGCGAATATGGAACAGGCGCTGCGGCTGGTTTCGGTCGAGCGCGGCCACGACCCGCGCCGCTTTACGCTGGTCAGTTTTGGCGGCGCAGGCGGGTTGCACGCCGTCGCGCTGGCCGCTGCGCTGCGCCTGCCGAAAGTCATCATCCCTGAAAATCCCGGCGCTTTTTCCGCGCTCGGTGTGCTGCTGGCCGATGTGGTCAGGGATTACGCGCGCACGGTGATGCTGACATTCAGCAGCGCTGCACCACCGGCGCTGTCGGCAGTTGTGCGCCGTCAGTTTGCCGAACTTGAGCGGCAGGCCGTCAGCGAAATGCGAGCCGAAGGCTTCACTGGCTCACGCCTCAGCCTCACGCGGTCGCTGGCCCTGCGTTATGCCGGACAATCATTCGAGCTGGAGATCCCCTGCGAGCATGAATTGAACGCCCGCGTTGCGGCCTCGTTTCATCGCGCACATCAGGAGCGTTACGGCCATGCTGATCCGCAGGGCACGCTTGAAATCGTCAGCCTGCGCCTGCGGGCAACGGGCCGCAGCGACAAGCCGCCGCTGCACCGGGCCAGGAGTTTCAGAACTCATCCGGCAAAGCCGCCATCATCAACGCTGGTGCGAATCACGAAGCGGCCCGCAAGCGTGCCCGTTTATGACCGGCAGCAACTCAGACCCGGCGCGCATTTGCGCGGCCCGGCGCTGATTGGCGAATACGGTTCGACCACGCTGCTGCCCGATGGATGGCAGGCGGCGGTGGACGGCGGGCGCAATCTGATCCTGACTCCGGTTCGTTGAAGTGTGGCAGGCCGCTGTGCGATAACTGCAAGCGTGATGGCCGAACAAATCGAACTCGACGTGCTGGCCGTCGCGGCTCATCCTGACGATGTTGAATTATCGGCAGGCGGGACGCTCATCAGGCTGGCCGCGATGGGTTACAAAACCGGCATTCTTGATCTGACTCGCGGCGAAGCCGGCACGCGCGGCACTCCCGAATTGCGCGCCCAGGAAGCCGCTGCCGCCGCGCAACTGATGGGCGCGACAGTGCGGGAAAACCTCGACCTCGGCGATGCCCACCTTCAGTCCGATGACGCTTCGCGCACAAAGCTGGTCAGAGTGTTGCGACGGTTGCGGCCCCGTATCATCTTCACGCAGCATCAGGACGACCCGCATCCTGACCACGCACACACTGCGCGCCTGGTTCGTGAAGCGGCGCACCTGAGCGGCCTCGCCAAATTCGATGCCGAAGCGGCGCAGGCCCGCTGGCGTCCGTCGTGCGTCGCGTATTTCCTTTTTCCGCGAACCCTGCCGCCCACCTTTATCGTAGACATCTCCGACACCTGGCAGCGTAAATGGGAAGCCATTCGGGCGCACGCTTCGCAGTTTTACAATCCGCAGAGCAGCGAGCCGCAATCACGCGTCAGCACGGCGCAGTTTCTCGCTGAAATCGAAGCCCGCGACCGTTACTGGGGCGCGATGATCGGCGTCAAATATGGCGAACCGTTTTATGTCCGCGAGGCCCTGAACGTCGCTGACCCGGTCGCGCTGCTGACGCGCTCAATGAATATGTATTCGTAGGGAGGAAGTCGGGAGTCGGAATTCGGAATTCGGAAGTCGGAAGTCAGAATGAAGAGAAGCCGCAGTCTTGCTGCTTCCTGTCATCTGCCATCTGCTATCTGCCTTTCATCTGCCGACTACCGAATTCCGAATTCCGAATTCCGAATTCCGACTTCCCGAAATGAACATCGGCATTACAGTTTTTCCCACCTATGGCGGCAGCGGCATTGTCGGTTCTGAACTCGGCTGCGAACTGGCGGCGCGGGGTCATTCAGTGCATTTCATCAGTTATGAACTGCCGACCAGGCTGTGCCGGTTGAATGAGCGGATGCAGTTTCATCAGGTCGAGATGTTCGATTATCCGCTCTTTGAGTTTCCGCCTTACACGCTGGCGCTGTCATCAAAGCTGGTTGAAGTCGCGGCTTCGGCGAGGCTTGATGTGCTGCATATGCATTACGCGATTCCGCATGCCGCATCGGCGTTTCTGGCGCGGGAAATTTACAGGGCAGAACGGTATCTGCCTTTTGTGACGACGCTGCACGGCACGGACATTACGCTGGTCGGATCGCGGGCGAGCTTTCTGCCGGTGACGCGCTTTTCGATTGCGCAGTCGGATGCGGTGACGGCGATTTCAGATTACCTCGCCGCTGAAACCGCGCGCACGTTCGGTTACGATCAGGTCGAAGTCATTCCGAATTTCATCAATGCGCAGGATTATCAGCGCCGCGAAAACGCTGCCCTGCGCGCTGAACTCGCGCCGCACGGCGAGCAACTGCTGATGCACGTGTCAAACTTCCGTCCGGTCAAACGCATCTCGGATTGCGTGCGTACCCTGGCCGCGCTGCGACGGCGCACAAACACGGCGGTGCGCCTGGTGATGTGCGGCGACGGGCCGGAGCGCAAAGCGGCTGAAGCGCTCGCCGCTGAACTCGGCGTGGCCGCTGATGTGCTGTTTGTCGGCTCAGTCCCGAACATTGCTGATTATCTTTCGGTGGCTGAGGTGCTGCTGCTGCCGAGCGACACCGAATCGTTCGGCCTCGCGGCGCTTGAAGCGATGGCCTGCGAAGTGCCGGTCATTGCGACGCGCACGGGCGGCCTGCCTGAAGTCGTGCGCGATGGCGAGACCGGTTTTCTGGTCTCAGTCGGCGACACCGAAGCGATGGCCGAACACGCCGCCAGGCTGATTGACACGCCGCCACTGCGGCGCGAAACCGGACAGCGCGCCCGCGCCTGGGCCATCGGGCAATTCTCGACCGACCGCATCATTCCGCAATACGAAGCGCTGTATGAAAGAGTCGCCCGCGATGCCTGTCGCCGGGTTGGCGCATAACTGCGGCCTCCTGATTTCAGGCCGGACAGGCCTGGGTTGTGGAATGGCCGGGTTCTGTGAGATAACAAAATCCCGGTTATTCGGGATTAACTTTTACATCTGATTACCAGCGTCTGACCGTGTCAGTTGTCATCGCCGGTCAGCAGAATCTACAGGAGATAAATATGAAGTCACAGACCGGCGCGAAGCTCCCCGTCCGTCTTCGCCTTAATGGTGCTGTATCCCTGCTGTTGTTGTCCGTCTGTCTGCTGCTGCTGCCGTGCGTCACACTGGCGCAGTCGCAGGCGCTCAACGGACAGATTGAAGGTGTTGTGTCTGATGCCAGCGGCGCGGCGGTTGTCGGCGCGAAGCTCACCATTACCAACCTTGAAACCGGCGCGACCCGCCAGGTCACCAGCGAAG
>CAYWDW010000027.1:0-16799 GCA_964457105.1 uncultured Heliobacteriaceae bacterium | reverse complement strand
CGCAGGAATAACACCAGCAGCGTGATCGCCGCGATGCCGCCGACGAATAATCCGGAGAAGCAGTAGAAGGCAAAGATCGTGCTGTAAAACTCCGGCTCCAGCGACATCAGCCAGTCGAAGCTCGCCAGCGTAAACGTGATGGAGAAAAGCATGATGAAGATTGCCGAATATCTCCGGCTGCGTTGTGTATGCTCAATCTCGCCGTCCGCATCCTGCGCGCGCGATTCGCGGCGCAGCAGGCGCATAAAGATCGTCCACAGCAGCAAAAACACCGCCATCCGCGCGAAGAAGAAAGGCGTGTTGAGGTAAGCGGCTTTGGCCTGCAAGACGTGACTCGCCTTTACGACTTCAGGGTGCGTCCATTCGTAAAGCGTGTGTCGCCCGAAGAAAACCGCGAGCAGCGCAATTGCGCCGATGGGCAGATAACTCATCATCGCTTCGGGCACGCGCCGCAACACGACGCCCCAGCCGGCGTTGGAGAGAAACTGAATGGCGACGAAGACCAGCGCGCCCAGCGCCAGGCTCAGAAAGAAAAACGAATTCTGCAACAGGCTCGGCCAGAACCGCTGCGGGTTGAAAAACAGTCCCGCCAGCGCGCCGAGCGCGCCAGCGAGCAGCAATCCGGCCAGCGCCTTTCGCTCGAATTCGGAAAACAATGGCTTCCGTGACATATTTTTATTCCTCCCGCAAACTCCGGCTCACGTCCGCACGGTGATCGCCCAGGCGCATTCCTGCCCTCGCGCCTTGAGACATTTGCCCAACTCCGGCTGCAACTCGTAACCCACGCCCGCCGCGTCCAGCCAGCCGGCGACGCGGGCAAAGATACCGCATTCGTACTGGTCGAGGATTCCGGCGCGCTCGGCGTTGTCGTGCGCGAAGCAGCGCCGCACCCGCATTTGACAGGCGTCCTCGCCGGTTTTGATCACGCCGTAATCGAGCAGTTCAGGCCCGAGCAGGCTGATCATCTGCTCCTGCCGCAGCAGGTAATCATCAAGCGTTTTGACCGGCGGCAATTGCAAAGCGTGTCCGATCCTCTGCGCCTCGACCTTGCCAACGCCGCGCGCCGCCGCTTGGTTGAGCTTGTTGGCGGTTTCAATTCCGCAGGCTTGCGCGACGGCCATAAACCAGCGCGCGTCGTGCGACATCCAGCATTTGACGAGCAGGGCCTCGCGTTCCGCCGCCGACAACTGGCTCGTCATCTCAACCGCTCGACGCCGAAATTCAGGTTGCAGGTCGTCCATCGAATCTTCTCCACGGTCAATTCACTTTGCCCTGCAGTTTGCGGATGTAGAGGATCACTTTCCAGCGATCCTCGGCCTTCACCTGCGCCGCGTGCGAAGGCATATTCTTGCGGCCCAGCGTGATGACATGGAACATTGCGCCGTCGGGCAGGGCCTTCGATTTATCCGAGTTGTAATTGGGTGGGTTGGGATATTTCGGAATCACAGGCCCGTCGCCCGCGCCGCCCGTCCCGTGACAGACCGCGCAGTAATTTGTGAACACCTGCTGCCCGCGCGCCAGGTTCTCCGCCGTCGGCTGAAACGGATTGGTCAGTTCCAGCCCGGCGCGCGTCTCTGCTTCCTCGCCGGGCAAGTAATGAAACGGCTGAAAGCCGCGCGGGATTGTGCCCGCGACGGGCTGTTGTTCGGTCATCCCGTAAGGCAGCACGGCGTTGGCCGTCTGCGGTTTGGCGGCGGGCGAATACTCCATCTGTGTCGGCCATTCGCGGTTGCGCACTGTCAGATTGCGGCGCAGCGCATAAACGCTGCCCGTGACCACAATCGGCAACAGAATCACCATCAACCAGGAGAGCGTTTTTCTCATAAATTTTGCGGTTGGAGACTGTCGTGCTTCAGCCGACAGAGGAAAACTGCATTGGGCGCAGGCGGAAGGGCTTCAGCCTTGCAGTGAAGCACAATCCTCTCTTGCTTTAGTGCATGCGGTTCACGACAATAGAGCTGATGGAGCAAGTCCTGACTATCTCCTGCAAGCTCGCATACACGCCCACGCAAAAGGCGCAGCTTGAACGCCTGCTCAAGGCTTTTGCCGAGGCTTGTAACTTTGTGGCAGCGCAAGGCAGAGAGCATAAAATCTCGAAACAATTTGCCTTGCACAAACTTTGCTACAGACTTGTGCGTGAACAATTCGGATTGAGCGCAAACCTTGCGGTGCGCGCGATCGCTCGCGTTGCCCCGCGCCTGGCGAAAGCCAGAACACGAGACAGCCAGTTCGCACCCACCTCGGTTGATTACGATGCCCGCATCTTTACGTTCAAAGAGTCCGACTGGTCGGCTTCCCTGACGTTGCTCGACGGGCGCGAAAAGTTTTTCCTTCAGCCTGGCGATTACCAGAAAGATATGCTCAAAGGGAAACAACCAACTTCTGCCGTGTTGTGTAAAAAACGCGGCGCGTTCTTTCTGGATATTCAGGTCAGAATCGAAACCGACGCACCGATTACGCCAACGGGGATGTTGGGCGTGGATTTGGGCGTCAAGAACATTGCTACGCTTTCGGATGGGACGGTTTTGAGTAGTGCGGCCTTGAATGCTTATCGCAGGCAGCGACATCAAATCAGACGCTCGCTGCAGGCGAAGACACACAAACAAGCCTCGCGCAGTTCTAAACAGAACGTGCGCCGCTTGCTGCAACGGCTTAGTGGCAGAGAGTCCCGCACTGTCAGACTGGCCAACCACGCGATCAGCAAGGCGATTGTCCGGCAGGCTCAGAACGCGCATCAGGCAATTGTGTTTGAAGATTTGAGCGGCATTCGTGACCGCACAAACCGGAAGTTGCGCAAATCGCAACGCACTTTGCACAATGCGTGGTCGTTTTACAGTCTGCAACAATTTGTGGAGTACAAGGCGAAGCTGGCAGGCGTTCCGGTCGTGAAGATTGATGCCCGTTATACCTCGCAGGCCTGCCATCAGTGCAACCACATCGGACAACGCACAGGCGAATCGTTCAAGTGTGCAAACTGTGGGCTGGATACTCACGCAGACATCAATGCTGCGCGCAATATCGCCACAGTCGGAGCCGTCGTAACTCGGCTTGCAGACTCGGAAAGGTTGTCGTGTGTCCTTCAACATACGCACTGAGTACAGAGTTAAAGCCGCCTTGCTTTAGCTGGCGGATTAGTTACACGAATTGATCTCCTTCGATGACGCTCAGGGCGTGATGCCCGGCGAAGAGCGCAGCCGCGCGCTCAGTGTCGAACGAGGCGTCCGGCTGTCGCAGGACCAGCACGAAGCGGTCGTCGGTGGCGCGCTCGAAGACGCGGCGGCGATTGAACAGCCACAGCCGGTTGCGCAGAAAGAGCACGCCAATGGCGATCAAGCCCGAAAACAAAACCGTCAATTCAAACGTGACCGGAATGAAGAGCGGAAACGAATTGAACGGCTTGCCGCCGACATTGAGCGGCCAGTCGTAAGCCGAAGTCCAAATCTGCAGCGCCAGGCCGCACAGCAAGCCGAAGGCTCCGGCGGCGAACGCGATCCATCCCATCCGCGTGCGCTGCAAGCCCATCGCTTCGTCCAGCCCGTGTACGGCGTAAGGCGTGTAAACGTCGTGAATCACGAAGCCCGCCTCGCGCGCTTCGCGTGTCGCCGCCAGCAAATCTTCTTCGCGTCTGAAATAGGCAGCAGTGAAACGCGCGTTGTTGGCGTAATTATTTGTGGCGCGCATAACCGAGCACCCCCTTGACCTCATTGATCGAAATCAGCGGAAAGAGCCGCAGGAAGACCAGAAACGCCGTGAAGAACAATCCGAAGCTGCCCAGCAGGATTGTTATCTCAGTCAGCGTCGGCGTGTACATCGCCCAACTCGACGGCAGGTAATCGCGGTGCAGCGAAGTGACGATGATCACGAAGCGCTCGAACCACATCCCGACGTTAACCAGAATCGAGAGCGTAAAGATGATCGGGATCGAGGTCCGCGCCCGCTTGAACCAGAACAACTGCGGCACGAGCAGATTGCACGTCACCATCGTCCAGAACGCCCACGCATACGGCCCCAGCGCGCGAGTGATGATGATGCTCCGCTCGTGCGGATTGCCGCTGTAATAACCGATGAACCACTCGGTCAGATAAGCCAGTCCCACAATCGAGCCGGTCAGCAGCGTGACTTTGCACATGTTGTCCAGATGCTGAATCGTGATGTAGCTTTCGAGCCGCATCGCCCATCGCACCAGGATCATCAGCGTCATGACCATCGCAAAGCCTGAGAAGATTGCGCCCGCGACGAAGTAAGGCGGGAAGATCGTCGAATGCCAGCCCGGCAGCAGCGAAGTCGCAAAGTCGAAGCTGACGATGCTGTGAACGGACAGAACCAGCGGCGTCGCCAGCGCGGCCATCACCGTGTAGACAGTTTCATAGCGCGACCACGTGCGATGCGAACCGTTCCAGCCCAGGCTGAGCAACCTGTAAAGCGTGCGCCTGAACTTTGACTTCACGCGGTCGCGCATCGTCGCCAGATCAGGCACCAGGCCCAGATACCAGAAGACCAGCGAGATCGTGAAGTAGGTCGAGATGGCGAAGAAGTCCCACAGCAGCGGCGAACGGAAGTTGACCCACAACGAGCCGCGCGTGTTCGGATAAGGAAACACCCAGTAGAAAAGCCACGGGCGCCCCATGTGAATAAACGGAAACAGCCCGGCGCACATCACGGCAAAGAGCGTCATCGCCTCGGCTGAGCGGTTGATAGAGGTGCGCCACTTCTGGTTGAAGAGAAACAGAATCGCCGAAATGAACGTGCCCGCGTGGCCGATGCCGATCCAGAAGACAAAGTTCGTGATGTCGAAGGCCCAGCCGACGGTCTTGTTCAATCCCCACGTGCCGATGCCGGTCACAATGGTGTAAGTGATCGCGATCAGGCCCGCCACGAGCAATGTGGCCGCACCCGCAAACAGCAGGTACCAGCCGCGCCCCGGCGGGTGTTCGAGCAATCGGCCAATATCTTCGGTGACATCGGCTGATCCCTTGTCGCCCAGAATCAACGGCTCGCGCAGCGGCGAGACTACCGGATGACCCACGTGTGTTGGTTGATCCGCGACTTTGAGTTGCTGGAGTTGTTCGACAGCCGCTGCCATAGTCCTCAGGCCTCCTCACGTTAGATCGCTCAGCATTGGTGTTAATAGCGAAAGCGTTTACAATTCGGAGTATTATGATTGCTCAACAGGAACTGCATCATCTGCTTGATTTGCCCCTGGCGGAACGTTTGCAAATCGCTCAGCGGCTGATCGAAAGCGCGTTGGAAGAAACCAGCGACAAAGCCGTCGCGTCGCCTCTCGCGCCCCCATTTTACGAGACAGCCACGCCCGAAGAATGGGCCAGGGAGTTTACGCAGTGGGCAGAGAGCCACGGCCCGCACTCGCCTGGGTTGACCAGCGAGGATGTCAGCAGAGAGAGGATGTACGAAGAATAAATGTTGATCCTCATTGATGCGAACATCCTTCTTTACGCGGCTGACCCAGCCTCTCCTTCCTGTTCGGCCAGTGTGAGAGCGACCAGTGAACTCCGACTCAGGGGAGACATCCCTTGCATCGTTCCTCAAAGTCTCTATGAGTTCTGGGTCGTCGCCACCCGCCCACTCGCGCAGCGAGGCCTGGGGCTGACGCCGGTTCAGGCGCAAGCCGAACTGACCTCTATCAAACAGCTCTTTCCGCTTCTGGCTGACACTCCGGCAATCTACGCGGAATGGGAACGCCTTGTGACCCAGCACGCGGTGTCGGGAAAGAACGGTCACGATGCGCGGTATGTCGCGGCGATGAACATTCACGGTATCAGCCATCTCCTGACCGACAACAAAGGCGACTTCAAACGATTTACCAGCATCACTGCCCTTTCTCCTTCAGACATCTGATCCTGCAAGGCGAGACAAAACTTTCACGCCTCTTCATCGTTCCGCACTTTCGCCAGATAGCTCAGCGCGGGTTGCAGGTTGAGTTCTTCGAGCAGCACGTAATTGCGCCCGTCGCGTTTGAGTTGCGCCACGTGGCTTTCGGCGTCGAGCAGATTGCCGAACGTGATGGCGTTCGCCGGGCAGCTTTGCTGGCAGGCGGTCTGAATCTCGCCGTCGCGGATCGGGCGGTTCTCGTTGCGCGCGTGGATTCTGGCGTCTTCGATGCGCTGGACGCAGAAGCTGCATTTTTCCATCACGCCGCGCGAGCGCACCGTCACGTCGGGATTGAGCGCCAGATTGGCCAGCAGGTCGTTGTGCGCGTAATCGAACCAGTTGAAGCGCCGCACCTTGAACGCGCAGTTGTTGGCGCAATAGCGGGTGCCGACGCAGCGGTTGTAAATCTGCATATTCAGCCCGTCGCTGCTGTGTACCGTCGCGAGCACCGGGCAGACGCTCTCGCACGAAGCGTTTTCGCATTGCTCGCAGGTCATCGGCTGATAAGCGACGCGCGGATCGTCGGGCGCGCCCTCGTAATAACGATCAATCCTGATCCAGTGCATCTCGCGGCGGCGGCGCACTTCGTCTTTGCCGACGACCGGCACGTTGTTTTCGGCCTGACAACTGAGCAGGCAGGCCGAACAGCCAGTGCAGGCGTTCAGGTCAATGACCATTCCCCATTTGTACTCGGCGTATTCGTGGCTGGGCCACATGCTTTCGTGTTTCTCGGCGTGCGAATCGCCGCTGTGATGCCCCGCGTTGTGATAAGCGGCGAAGCTCAGTTCTTTGACAAGCTCGCGCCCTTCGTTGCTGTCGTGCGTTTGCGTTTTGGCGAATTCGACATGGCCGCCGGTCTTCTCGATGGCGACGCCGCTCGTTTCGTATTGAAAACTGCCGTTGCTGAAACTGACGAACGGATAGGCGTTCGCGCCGATGTTGCTGCCCACCTTACCGGCTTTCGTCCGGCCATAACCGAGCGCGACGCTCACGCAGTCTTCGTGCTGTCCGGGTTGAATGTGCGCGGGCAATTCAATCATCGCTGCGCCTTTGTTGAGCCGCACCACATCGCCTTCGGCCAGGTGCATCTTTTCGGCCAGCTTCGGAGCGACGTTGACGTAATTGTCCCAGGTGATTTTGGTCAGCGGGTCGGGCAATTCCTGCAACCACGGATTGGAGGCGCTCGCGCCATCGCGCAGCGTGACTTTTTGATAAAGCGCGAGGCTCAATTTCCCGGCGGCTTCAGCAGCGCGCGCGCTGAGTCGTTCCGCCGCGCCGTTCAAACTCGCGGCGATGAACGCTGGCGCGGGTTCGGGCGCGGTCTCAACCACGAAGACGCCGTCGTGCAGCGAGTGATCCCAGAATTCGTCAAAGCCCGCGTATTTGCTTTGCCGCGGGAAAAGCTTCGCGCGCCACTCGGCGCGCAGGAAGTCGTAATAATTGCGCCCGTCGCCGCTCCATTTGAGCAGGCTCTGCTGCCAGGGGCGCGTGTTGAAGAGCGGCGCGATGGTGGGCTGCGTCAAACTGTAAACGCCGCGCGCCGGATTGGCGTCGCCCCACGCTTCCAGAAAATGCGGCGTCGGGCAGACGTGACTGGCCGCCGATGCGGTTTCGTCCAGCGTCGGGTTGAGCGCGATCCTGAGCGGCACTTTGTCGAGGCCGCGCAGCAAAGCTTCGTGGTCGTGATAGCTGTAAACCGGGTTGACGCCCACGATGATCAACGCGGCCACCTGCCCGTCGTTCATCTCTTTGACCAGGTCGGCCATCTGCTGATCGCTGCCCTGAGTGAGCGCAGCGTTCGGATCAGCACCGCGAGCAGTGGCAAGCGGAACGCCGCGCTCGCTCACGCTCGCGGTACTGATCGTGTGGCCGTAATTGCCGAGCGTGTGATTGATGAAGCTGACCGCCGATTGCGCGTCCACGTCGTTCCAGCCACACACGACCAGCGATTCGCCGCGATGCTGCTGCAACTCATCGGCTGTCTTCTCGACGGTCTGTCGCACGCTCGCGCTCAGATGTTTCGGCTCGAACGCGGCCAGTGGCGCGTCGCTGTTGTTTTTTGCGGCGATCAGCTTTGCCAGATATAGCAGCGCGTCGAAGCCCTCGGCGGGCGCGATCAGGACGCGGCGGTCGGCGTTGCTGCCGGTCAGCGACAGCGTTGATTCAAACTGAATGTGGCGGAGCATCTCCTTTCGATCGCCGCGCAGGTCGCGCGCCTTGCTGTACGCGCGCATCTGCGGCACGGGCGCGCCCCACGTGCCCAGAAAATCAGCGGCGAAACTGACCGCCAGTTTTGCTTTCTCAAAATGATAATCGGGCAAGCCGGCGGACTGGCTCGTGCGCGCGTGCGCGGCGATGATGGCTGAGGATGAAATCGGCTGACAGACAATCTGCCGCGTGTCTGTAAAACCTGACCGGAATAATTCGCAGGCTGATTGAGAGGCAGGACTGTTGATGAATGGGGTGAGCAAACGCACTTTTCCGCCGGATTGCCGAATTGCGGCCAGTTGCTGCGCAACCTGACCGTCAATCTCATCCCAGCTTGCAGCTTTACCTTTGCTGAGCGGCTGGCGGAGCCGCTCGGCGTAATACAGATTGAAAACCTCGGCGTGCGCCGTCGCGCACAGACCGCCGCCGGAGAGCGGATGTTCGGGATTGCCTTCGAGTTTGACCGGGCGGCCATCGCAAACGCGCGCCAGCGCCCCGCACGCGGCGTCGCATCCGCCGCAGGTCGTGGCGTACCAGTTGGCGACGCCGGGCGTCAGCTCGACCGGTTGATGGACGTAGGGAATGATCTTCTGTTCGGGTGCCCGGCAACTCTGCAAAGCG
Source organism: uncultured Heliobacteriaceae bacterium (assembly GCA_964457105.1). GTDB lineage: Bacteria > Acidobacteriota > Blastocatellia > RBC074 > RBC074 > DASRDU01. The sequence goes on along the minus strand of CAYWDW010000027.1, from coordinate 8,081 downwards.
ACAGCCGCCGCTGCCAGTCCCGCCAGTTCGATGAACGTGCGGCGCGATACGCCGGGGTCGAGCGGGGCGGGGAATTCATCCCGCGATTGCGCGGCCAGCGCGGCATCGCCGCGATACTCTTCCAGGCTTTTCCAGTATCTTTTCCGGCTCATAATTTCTTTCACCAGGTTTGCAGGAGCGCATCGGCAGCCTGCCATTTGCCTCTCGCTTCGTCGCCTGCCCACGGCAGCCACACCATGCGAATAGCGTTTTGCGGGCACGGCTCGATGCAATGCTCTTCGCTGCCGCAGCGTTCCGGATCGTCCAGCACGGCGATGTTCCCGACGATGGATAAACAACGCGGGCCACAGGCTTCGGCACATTTACCGCAACCATCGCAGGCATCCGCATCCACTACTGGCAGCCATTTGAACTTCATTTCAAGCACATCCTTTTTCGTCGCGCAGCAAGGACACCACAGAGATCGCAGAGGATCACAGAAGCTGACCACAAGCGGTAAAACGCTGTACCCTCTGTGTCCTCTGTAGTGAACCTTCTGTCTCAGTGATGACATATTGAGCAATCGGTCGAAGCCAGCGTGCGCGCCTCGATCTTCTCCGGCGAAACCTGCGGGCGACCCGCCGCGTCGAGCGTCACGACGCGATGCGTGCGATGGCAGTTGATGCACATGCCCATCGAGAGCGTCTCGAACTGCGCGACGCGATCCATCGTCTCAACCGGGCCGTGACATTGCTGGCATTTGATCTCAGCCGCGACGTGGCGGCTGTGATTGAACGCCACGTGATCGGGCAGATCGTGAATCCTGACCCATTCAATCGGTCTGTTTTCGGCGACGGCGCGCGCGATCTTCTGCACTTCCGGCGAATCTTTGCGCGTCTGCGAATGACAATTCATGCAGGTCGAAGCGGCAGGGACACCCGCGACCTTCGACCGTTCCGCCGACGAATGGCAGTAAAGGCACGGCATCTGGTTGTCGCCCGCGTGCAGGCGATGCGAGAAGTTGATCGGCTGCGCGGGCGCGTAACCCTGATGGTTATTGAACCAACTGAAGCTCGCGCCCTGCAGGGTCGCGAACAGGCCCAGCGCGGTGAGCGACAACGAAATGATCCAGGCAGTGCGGAGGTTCATTTTTTTTACCTCGTATAAACCGGCTGCTTCTCAGCCACAGCCTCATCCGCTGGCGAAGCGATGCCCGCGGGCTGCCGCGCAGGTTGCGGCGCGTATGCCTGTGCGCGGCGGCGATTCCAGTTCCAGACCACGACCTGATAAGGCCGCCAGAGGTATTGCAGCGGCACGACCAGCATGTGAACCAGCCGCGAGAACGGAAAGACGAGCAGCAGCAGATAGAAGTTGATGATGTGCAGCCTGACGACCAGCGGCAGCGGTTCGATCATCTTCAAATCGGGTTGCAGCAGCCACAACGAGCGCAGGTACGGCACCGCCGAAGTCACGTACCACGACGAACCCCAGCGGTAGAAGACGGCGATGTAAACGCCGAGCGAAACCTGGATGAGCAGCAGCGCGACGACCACCGCGTCCATCTTCGACGTGACCGCGCGCACGCGCGACGAGGTCGCGTGCCGAATGGCCAGACTGATGATGCCGACGAGCGCCAGCAGCCCGAAGAGCAGGCCCGTCGTTTCGAGAACGTACAACCGCAGCGGCACGCCATTGAACCAGCGCACGCCGTCCGGCAGCAGAAAGCCGATGGCGTGCCCCGCGAGCGCGCCGATGATGCCGAAATGCCAGGCGACCGAGCCGTAAAACAACTCCCGGCTTTCGAGGAGCTGCGACGACAGGCTCGAATAGGTGAAGACATCCTTCCGGTAGCGGTAGATCGTGAAGACCACGGCGACCGTGAAAGCGATGTATGGCAGGATGATGTAAAAAAGGTTGTTGTACATACTTCTTCTCCTGTGCGGCTCAGCCGATGAATTCGGCGGCGCGCGAGAGTACGTTCAATTCCCGTCCCAGGGTCCCGACGCGGCGCGCGGGCGCTTCCGCTTTGAGCCGCGCTTCGACGGCTTCGACGAGCGGCGCGTAGAGGTTCTCTTTGCTCTTCAGGACTGTCTTCATTTTCCCGATGGCCGGGAGCAGACATTCGGCGATCAGGTCTTCGCGCAATTCGCGGTCGTCCAGTCTGGTCAGCAGGCGCAGCAGCGTGGGCAGGTAATCCGGCAACTGACGCTGCTCGTCGAGCGCGTATTGCTCTTCGGTTTCGCGCAACTGCGCCAGGAAGAGGCCGCGCTTGTAATTCTCGCCGAACAGGTGATAGCCGATCTCGAGCGCGGCGACCGGGTTGAGATCGAAGGTCAGCGTGTATGTCTCCTGCAACGTCGCCAGCGGCAGCGTTTCGATCTGCCGGGAAAACCCGGCCAGCGCCCCGTCACCCAGCGAGGCCACAGTCATTTCCAGACGTTGCGACCAGTCCGCGCCGGGGTATTCGAGCAGGTCGGCCAGCGCGAGCAGCGCCGTTTGCGAATTGCTTTTCATCTTTTATGCTCCTCTCTCCGGCGCTTCGCGGAAGCCGAAGCCCGCGCCGCCTTTTTCAGCCCACATATCTTCGTTGAGCATCTGCAACGCCTGCTCACGATGCGACGGCGGAATGACGAAGCGCTCATCGAAGAGCGGCAGCGCGGTCAGACGGAAAATCTGCTCAGCCTCTTCTTCGGTCATATTCAACTGCTCGAGAGCGCGTTTGACCGCAGCCGCGTCCATATCGCCGACCGTGCCCAGGCGTTTGAACAAACGCACGGCGTATTGCTTCTTGAGCGCGTAACGCACGAGGTCCTGATTGCCGCCTGAGAACAGGCTGGCCATGTACTTCATCGGCAGCCGCGCTTTTTCAATCGGCGAGAACAACTCGGCGTTGGAAGAGTCGTACAGCCCGTCTTCGCTCTTCGCCATCACCGGCAACAGCGGCGGCACGTAAAACAGCATCGGCAGCGTGCGGAATTCGGGATGCAGCGGCAGCGCCATCTTCCATTGCTTGACGTAGCGGTAAACCGGCGAGCGTTCGCAGGCTTCGAGCGCGCGCGCGTCAATGCCGTTGCGCATCGCGCCTTCGCGCACCTGCGGGTCTCGCGGATCGAGGATCATTTCGCGCTGCGCCTCGACCAGCTTGTCATTCGGCACGCGCACCGCATCCAGCAAACGGTCGGCGTCGTAAAGCAGCCCGCCCAGATAACGAATCCTGCCGACGCACGAGTGGAAGCAGGCGGGCGCCTGCCCCGTCTCAAGACGCGGGAAGCAGAGAATGCATTTTTCAGATTTGCCGGTGGACCAGTTGTAATAGCTCTTCTTGTACGGGCAGGCGGTCACGCACATGCGCCAGCCCCGGCACTTTTCCTGATTGATGAGCACAATGCCGTCTTCGCCGCGTTTGTAGATCGCGCCCGAAGGACACGCCGCCACGCACGCCGGATTGACGCAGTGGTTGCAGATGCGCGGCAGATAGAAAAACACCAGCTTGTCAATCTCGAAGATTTCCGCGCGTTCCTCTTCGGTCAGCTTGTCCAGGTTCGGGTCGTTGGCCGCGTAAACCGGCGAGCCGCCCAGATCGTCGTCCCAGTTCGGCCCGGCTTCGATGTCCACGTATTTGCCGGTGATCATCGAGATCGGGCGCGCCGTCGGCTGATCGGCGCCTTCGGGCGAATCGAAGAGGTCTTCGTACTTGTAGGTCCACGGCTCGTAGTAATCATCGAGCTTCGGCAGATGCGGATTGTGGAAGAGGTTGAGGACGCGCAATTCGCGGCGGCCCATCTTCAAATCCGGCTGTCCGTTCTTCTGCTCCCAGCCGCCGTGATATTTCTGCTGGTCTTCCCACGCGGTCGGATAGCCCGTGCCGGGCTTGGTCTCGACGTTGTTCCACCACATGTATTCAGCGCCCTTGCGATCCGTCCACACGTTCTTGCAGGCAATCGAGCAGGTGTGACAGCCGATGCATTTGTCCAGGTGAAAGACCATTGCTATTTGTAAGCGAACGTCCATGACAGATTTCCTCAGAAGTTTATCCACGAAGTCACGCGAAGAAGCGCGAAGGCGATTTCGTAATTTTTAGTGTGCCTTCGTGTGACTTCGTGGAGAGAGGGTTTATTACCAGATCAGTTTCTCCAGCTTGCGCACCAGCACGAATGTGTCGCGGTTGACGCCGGTCGGTCCCCAGTAATTGAAATGAAACGTGAACTGTCCGTAGCCGCCCATCATCAACACTGGTTTCAGGCGAATGCGCGTCAGGCTGTTGTGTCCGCCTGCGCGCCGGTTGTTGCGCATTGGCGATTTGGGAATCGAGATCGTGCGTTCGGGCGAGTGGTAGACGATGCAGACGCCGCGCGGGATGCGGGCGCTGACCGCCGCGCGCGTACACATGACGCCGTTGTCGTTGTAGATCTCGACCCAGTCGTTGTCGTTGATGCCCAGCTCGACGGCGTCTGCGTCGTTGATCCAGCAAGGCTCTATGCCGCGCGAGAGCGTGAGCATACGGTGGTTGTCATAGTAGGTTGAATGAATGTGCCACTTGCCGTGCGGCGTCAGATAGTTCAGCGCCTTGACCTTGCCTTCCCGCGTACTCTTTTTGATGTCGCCGTAATGCGCAGGGAGCGGCGACGGTTTGTAAGTCGGCAGGTTCTCGCCGAAATCAATATAGCCTTCGTGGTCGAAGTAGAACTGCTGACGCCCGGTCAGCGTGCGCCAGGGCGCGAGCCGTTCGTAGTTGTAAGTGAACGGCGCGTAGGCGCGGCCATTCGTCACCAGGCCCGACCAGGTGGGGCTGTTGAGCAGACGGCGCGGCTGCGATTGCAGGTCTTTGTAAGTGACGCGCGCGTTGCGGCTCGCTTCGGCCAGATCGGCCAGCGGCAGGCCGATCTTTTTCTCCATCAGCTTGTACGCGCGATAAGCGAGTTCGCCGTTGGTTTCGGGCGCAAAGGTCAGGATCATATCCGCCGCATCTTCGGCGCGTTTGAGCGACGGGTATTTCCTGCCGCCCCATTCGACCACCGGATGCGATTCGGAGTTGATAATCTCGTCGTAAACATCCGCCACGTCGTATTTCACGCCGTGCGCGCCCATGCCGTTTCTGGCGAGCGGGCCGAGCGATATGAACTGATTGTAGAGGTTCTTGTAATCGCGCTCGACGATTTTCAGATGCGGCGCTGTTTTGCCCGGAATCAGTTCGCATTCGCCTTTGGCCCAGTCTTTGACCGAAGGCTGCGCGATTTCGTCCGGCGTGTCGTGCGCGAGCGGACTGGTCACCAGGTCTTTGATCGGATTGGGCAGATGGCGCTCGGCCAGTTCGCTCACTTTTTGCGCGAGCGAACGGAAGATTTCCCAATCGCTGCGCGACTCCCAGCACGGCGGCACGGCTTCCGACAGCGGGTGTATGAACGAGTGCAGGTCGGTCGAATTCAGATCGGCCTTCTCGTACCAGGTCGCGGCGGGCAGCACTATGTCGGAATATAGCGCCGAGGTATCCATGCGGAAGTTGAGGTCAACGACCAGGTCCATCTTGCCGCGCGGCCCTTCGCCGTCCATCACGACGTCTTTGACATAACCTTCAGCGCATTCGTCGGCGATGTCGTTGTGATGCGTGCCCAGGTAATGCTTCAGGAAGAACTCGTGACCTTTGGCGCTGGACATCAGCGCATTGCCGCGCCATATGAACCAGACGCGCGGCCAGTTTTCGGGCGCGCTCGGATGTTCGACCGAAAGCCGCAGCCCGCGATCCTTGAGCTGCTTGACCGTGTAGTCATAAACCTCGGCTTCGGACTTCGCTCCGGCGCGCGTGGCGTCGGCGATGATTTCGGGATTGGGTTTGTTGAATTGCGGATAGAACGGCAGCCAGCCGCAACGCACAGCTTTGGCCTGCAAATCAACCGCGTGGCCGGAGGCGAGCGTCGGCTCGCCGTTCTGCGGCACGGGATGATATTCGGTGAAATCGCGCTCGTAGCGCCACTGCTCTGTGTTGACGTAATGCCACGACGGCGCGTTCTGCAGGCGCGAAGCCGGAACCCAGTCTTTCGCAAAGGCGAGCGTGCTCCACGGCGCGACCGGCGCGAGTTTTTCCTGGCCGACGTAATGGTTCAAACCGCCGCCGTTCCTGCCCACGCAGCCGCAGAGCATCAGCGCGGTGATGGCCGAGCGGTACATCAGGTTGTTGTGATACCAGTGATTGATGCCCGCGCCGATGATGACCATGCATTTGCCTTCGGTCTTTGACGCGGTCGAGGCCCATTCGCGCGCGAACTTGATGACGGTCTCGCGGCTGACGCCGGTCCATTGCTCCTGCCACGCGGGCGTGTAGGAGAAGTTGGCGTCATCGTAATCCTGCGGATAATCGCCCGCGAGGCCGCGACTGACGCCGAATTGCGCCATCAGCAAATCGTAGATCGTCGCGCACAGCACCCTGCCGTTCTCCGTTTCAATCCAGCGCGCGGGCACGCCGCGATTGAAGATTTTATCGGAGCCGAATTCGTTGATGGCGACCTGCGCGATCTCGTGATTGTGATCGAGGAAGGTGAGCAGCGGGTCCAGCTCCGCGCCGTCGCGCGCATCTTTCAATTCCAGATTCCATTTGCCCTGCTCAGCGCCCCAGCGATGGCCGACGAAGCCGCCCGGCATCCGCGCTTCGTTCGACAGCGAATCGTAGACGAGGAATTTCCACTCGCCGTTTTCTTCATTTTGATACCGTGCGACTTCGCCGGCCCTGAGCAATCTGCCGGCCTGGTATCCGTCACCTTTCTTTTCGAGTTTGATGAGCAGCGGAGAATCGGTGTATTGCCTGACGTAATTGAGGAAGTACTGATTGCCCTGTTCGGCATGAAATTCCCTGAGGATGACGTGATTGACGCCCATCCAGAACGCGCCGTCCTGACCGGCGTTGAGCGGAATCCATTGATCGGCATATTTCGAGACCTGGCTGAAATCGGGCGCGAGCACGACCAGCTTCGTTCCGTTGTGGCGCGATTCGGCGGCGAAGTGACAATCGGGCGTGCGCGTCATATTCAGGTTCGATCCCATGACCGCGATGAACTTCGAGTTGTACCAGTCGGCGCTCTCGCAGACGTCCGTCTGCTCGCCCCAGATTTCAGGCGAAGCGGGCGGCAGATCGGAATACCAGTCATAAAAACTCAGGTTGACGCCGCCGAGCAGTTGCAGGAAGCGCGAGCCTGCGCCGTAGCTCAGAAACGACATCGCGGGAATCGGCGAGAAGCCGATGATGCGATCCGAGCCGTGCTGTTTGATCGTGTAGATCAGCGAGGCCGAGATCAGCTCCAGGACTTCATCCCAACTGCTGCGGCGAAACCCGCCCTTGCCACGCGCGCGCTGATAACGGGCGCGCGATTCCGGATCGCTGACGATTGCTTCCCAGGCGGCGACCGGGTCGCTCGCATCGCGCTTTGCGGCGCGCCACAAATCCATCAGCGCGCCGCGCAGGTATGGATATTTGACGCGGATCGGGCTGTATAGATACCACGAATACGAGATGCCGCGCTGACAGCCGCGCGGCTCGTAAGGCGGCAGTCCGTCTTCGAGCAGCGGATAATCGAGGGCCTGCATCTCCCAGGTGACGATGCCCTGTTTGACGTAGATGTTCCAACTGCATCCGCCCGTGCAGTTGACGCCGTGCGTGCTGCGGACGATGCGGTCGTGCTGCCAGCGATTGCGATAGAACTCTTCCCAGCTTCGGGTTGCGGGTTTGATAAGGTCTTTGATCCAGCTCATATTCTGCTCCTTCGCACGATCTCTTCGCGCACTCCGCGCAGGCGGTTTCTCCAGATCAGGTTCATGCCGACGATGGCCAGAATCAGCGCGCCGCCGCCGATCAGCGGGAACCCGGCTTCAATCGGGGCGGTGGCCGCGACCTGCGCGTTCGGGTTCTGCTGTCTGGCGCTCTGGAACAGCGCGAAGAGCTTGACGATCTCTTCATCGTTGAGCGGATGCGTGCTGAAGACGCTGTTCATCGTCGGGAAATTCGGGTTCTGCAAAATCGCAATCAGTTCAGGATCGCGGTATTTGATGTTGGCAGTGGTCAGGTCCGGCCCCAGCGTGCCGCCGCCGAGCGCGCCCGCGCCTTTGAAATTGTG
>CAYWDW010000026.1:0-16817 GCA_964457105.1 uncultured Heliobacteriaceae bacterium | reverse complement strand
CCCGGTCGAGCATATACTGCCGGCGTCGAAAGTCAGCGAGCTGACGCTGGCTGGCGAAGCGCAGTATTACGCCACGATCATGGATTTCGGCGGCCAGGCGCTCGGCCTCGTCGTGCGCTCGAACGATGGCCGCCCGACCAAGATCGAAGGCAATCCGGCGCATCCGTCCAGCCTGGGCGCGGCGCACGCTTACGCGCAGGCTTCGGTGCTGGATGTGTATGATCCTGACCGCTCGCAGACCGTCAGAAAAGACGGCAAGCCGGTGCTGACCAAAGACAGCAAAGGCAACGACAAGGACACCGGCTGGCAGGAATTCACGAAGTTTGCCAAAGATCACTTCGAGAAACTGAAAGGCAGCCAGGGCGCAGGCCTGCGATTCCTGAGCGAATCGTCGTCTTCGCCGTCGCTGCGCGAAGTGAAGGATTTCGTGCTCAAAACCTTCCCGCAGGCGAAGTGGCACACCTGGGATGCGATTTCGCAGGACAACGTGCTGCAGGGCGCGCAACTCGCTTTCGGTCAGCCCGTCCACACGCACTACGCTTTTGACAAGGCGGATGTCGTGCTGGCAGTTGATTCCGATTTCCTGGCCCTCGATCCGCAATCAGTCAGCAACACGAAGAAGTTTTCAAAGAAGCGCCATATTTCGGGCACCGCAGGCGAAATGAATCGCCTGTATGCAGTTGAAAGTCACTTCTCGGTGACGGGTGCGATGGCCGATCACCGGCTGCGGTTGCAAAGCAGCCGCATCGGCAGCCTGCTCGCCGCAGTGGCGAAAAAGCTGAACGTCACGGCCCCCGGCATTGACGCGCTTGCGGCAAAGTTCAGGGGCGATCAGAAATGGGTTGATGCCGTCGCCAGAGACCTTGAAAAGAACAAGGGCAAATCAGCCGTCGTCGTTGGCGCGCGGCAGCCTGCGGCGGTACACGCGCTCGGACACCTGATCAATCAGGCGCTCGGCAATACCGAAGCGGTCAGATACACTCAGGCTTTTGGCAGCACGGTTGAATCCTCAGTCGCTTCGATCAGAGACCTGGCGCAGGCGATGGACGGCGGACAGGTCAGTACGCTCGTCATTCTCGGTGGCAATCCGGCTTACACCGCACCGGCTGACCTGGCCTTTGGCGACAAGCTGAAGAAGGTCGCCACCCGTCTTCACTTCGGTCTGGAAAATGACGAGACGGCGGTGCTGTGCAACTGGCACGTCAACGCCGCCCATTACCTCGAAGCCTGGGGCGACGGGCGCGCTTATGACGGCACGGCGAGCATTCAGCAGCCGCTGATCGAACCGCTTTACAATGGCAAATCGGCGCTCGAAATTCTGGCGCTGATCTCCGGCTATCCGCAGCAGAAGACTTACGACATCGTCCGCGAGTACTGGAAGAAACAGATGACGGGCGATTTCGAGAAAGCCTGGGCGCGCGCGCTCAATGACGGCGTGATTGCGAATACGGCTTTTGCTGACAGCAAGCCGTCAGCGAATGCCGGAAGCATCGGCCCGGAACTCGACAAGCTGGCTGCCGCCGCTGAAGTCGGCGCAATGGAAATCAATTTTGTGCAGGATGCGAGCGTCTATGACGGTCGCTTTGCCAACAACGCCTGGATGCAGGAAGCGCCCGACCCGATCACCAAGCTGACCTGGGATAACGCCGCCATTATGAGCGTGGCGACGGCCAGGAAACTGGGCGTCAAAAACGAAGACGTGGTGACGGTGACAGTCGGCAGCAACAAGCTTGATTTGCCGGTCTGGATTGTGCCGGGTTACGCCGATGATTCGGTGGCGATTCACCTGGGTTACGGGCGCACGCAGGTTGGCAATGTCGGCAAGGGCGGTGAATACACCTTCCCTGACGCGATCAGTTCGGCGCTGACCTCGTTTCTCGGCAGCAACAGTTCGACGTTCAAGGGCGGCGGATTCAATGCCTACAAACTGCGCACCTCGGCGGGGCTGGACTTCGCTTCGGGGACGGTGGCGAAGACCGGCCTGAATTATCCGCTGGCGGTGACGCAGGATCACTGGAGCATGGAAGGCCGCCATCTGGTGCGCGAAGGCACGCTCGAAGAATTCAAAAAAGAGCCGAAGTTTGCGCCTGAGATGGTCGAGATTCCACCGGTCACTGATCTTTACGAACCGGTGCTGAAATTCGACAAGGGGCCGCAGTGGGGCATGGCGATTGACCTCAACGCCTGCACCGGCTGCAACGCCTGCATCGTGGCCTGCCAGGCTGAAAACAACATTCCAATCGTCGGCAAGGAGCAGGTCCGGCGCGGTCGTGAAATGGCCTGGATTCGCATGGATCGTTATTTCACCGGCGTGCCGCACATCAACTTCTTCGACCACAGCGAGCCGAAGATTGATGAGGACAAAGTCCGGGCCGTCTATCAGCCGGTCGGTTGTCAGCACTGCGAAAACGCGCCCTGCGAAAACGTCTGCCCGGTGGCGGCGACCGTCCACAACGATGAAGGGCTGAACACGATGGCCTACAATCGCTGCGTGGGCACCCGGTACTGCTCGAACAACTGTCCCTACAAGGTGCGGCGCTTCAATTTCGCCAACTGGCACGAGGACCTCAAGAGTCCTGAAAACGAAGTCCGCAAGATGGTCTACAACCCTGAAGTCACAGTTCGCATGCGCGGCGTGATGGAAAAGTGCAGCTACTGTGTGCAGCGCATTCAGAACGCCAGGATCAAAATCAAGGCTGCCGCGCGGCAGCAGGGTGAGGACTGGAAGATTCAGGACGGTGCCATCACTCCGGCCTGCGCTCAGACCTGCCCGGCTGACGCCATCGTCTTTGGTGACATCCGCGATCCGAACAGCCGCGTCGCGCAATGGAAGGCGCAGCCGCGTGATTACAAACTGCTCGGTGAGCTGAACGTGAAGCCGCGCACTTCATACCTCGCAAAACTCCGTAACCCGAATCCGGAACTCGAACCCGCCGCCGCGCACAATGGCGGGCCGGGTGAGAAGAAGGAAGAGAAACACGGTTAAGAGCCGGGGTTCTGCTCAAACGGCGGACGTGTCGGCTGACGACCTGGCCCGCCTGCGAGAACCTTACCCCCGGCCTGAAACTGGAGAGAACAGGAATGCAGGAAGTCATTCGCACGGGTTTCCCGCTGGAACAAAAGGAAAGTCTGACCGCCCGGCCCGACCTGGTGCTCGGCAAGCAGACGCACGAAACCATCACCGAAAAGATCAGCAGCGTGGTCGAAGGCGGCACTCCGCTGACGTGGTATGTCGTCACCGGCATCACGGCTGCGTTCACGGGCGTCCTTTTTGCCATGCTCGCTTTTCTGGTCTGGAACGGGATTGGTTCGTGGGGCAACAACGTGCCGGTGGGCTGGGGCTGGGACATCACCAACTTCGTCTGGTGGATCGGCATCGGGCACGCGGGCACGCTGATTTCGGCCATTCTGTTTCTGTTCCGGCAGAAATGGCGCACCTCGATTAACCGTGCGGCTGAAGCGATGACGCTCTTTGCGGTGATGTGCGCGGCCATTTATCCGGGCTTCCACGTCGGGCGTTTCTGGATGGCGCCCTGGCTTTTTCCGGTGCCGTTTCCGCACGGGGTCTGGCAGAACTACCGCAGCCCGCTGATGTGGGACGTCTTCGCGGTTTCGACTTACGGAACGGTGTCGCTGCTGTTCTGGTATGTCGGCCTGATTCCTGACCTGGCGACGATTCGGGACCGCGCGAAAGGCGCGCTCGCCAAAACGCTGTATGGCATTTTCAGCCTCGGCTGGCGCGGTTCGACGCGGCACTGGCAGCATTACGAAGTCGCCTATCTGATTCTCGCCGGCGTTTCGACGCCGCTCGTGCTGTCGGTCCACTCCATCGTGTCGTTCGACTTTGCGACTTCGATTCTGCCGGGCTGGCACACGACGATCTTTCCGCCGTACTTCGTCGCGGGCGCGGTCTTCTCAGGCTTTGCGATGGTGATGAACCTGATGCTGATTGCGCGTTACGTGCTGGGGCTGCAGGCTTACATCACGCCGGTTCACCTCGACAACATGAACAAGATCATGCTGGTGACGGGCAACATCGTCGGGTTTGCCTACCTGACCGAGTTCTTCATCGCCTGGTACAGCGGCAACCCGTATGAGGGCTTCACCTTTTACAATCGCGCGTTCGGGCCGTATGCATGGGCTTACTGGACGATGATGACGTGCAACGTGATCACGCCGCAGTTGTTCTGGTTCAAGGCGATTCGGCGCAGTATTCCGATCATGTTCGTGCTTTCGATCATCATCAATATCGGGATGTGGTTTGAGCGGTTCGTGATTATCGCCACGTCGCTGCACCGCGACTTTCTGACTTCAAGCTGGGGTTACTTCCGTCCGACGCTGGTGGATATTCTGACCTTTGTCGGAACGATTGGGCTGTTTCTGACGATGTTCCTGCTCTTCTGCCGCTTCGTGCCGGTGATTGCAGTGGCCGAAGTCAAGGCGGTGCTGGCGCATCAGAAGCACCGCGCGCACGGCGAACACGACGAACACGCCATTTACACGCCGCACGAAGGCGAGGTGCTGGCGCACAAGTAAATCAGAAAGAGAATAGCTATGGCAGACTGGCTGACATTTCCGGGCGCGTTTGAAAGGCTGGCAAAGCTGCGCGCCGCTGAACCGAAAACCTGGGGCGTGATTGCCGCCTTCGATACCGAAGAAGGCATTATGGAAGCCGCGCGCCGGGTGCATCAGGCGGGCTACACGAAATTCGACACGCACACGCCGTATCCGGTTCACGGGCTGGAGCGGGCGATGGGCCTGAAGCGTTCGATTCTGCCGCGCATCATCATCTGCGGCACGGTGCTGGGCTTTATCGCTGCCGTCGCATTGCAATACTGGGTGGGCGTCATCAAGCAGCCGGTGGCGATTGGCAACAAGCCGCTGTTCGCGCTTCCGTTTGCGGTGCCGATCATCTTTGAGTTGTCGGTGCTGCTGACCTCCTTCGCGGCGGTCTTTGGCATGCTGGCGCTCAACGGTCTGCCGCGTCTGTATCATCCGATTTTCAGTAGCGCAAAGTTCAAAAGCGCGAGCGACGACAGGTTTTTCATCTCGATTGAATCGCGCGACCCGCTCTTCAAACAGGATCAGGCGGCGACCTTCCTGAAGGAGATCGGCGGGCAGGATGTCGAGGTCATCGAGTCGTAAGGTCGTCCGGCAGAGCGCCTGCCGGACATTTTTCAGAGGAAATGACAATGCTGCGACGCAGTTTGGTACTGCTTCTTCTGGCTGGTTTTCTGGCAGGGTGTACGGTCCTGCAGCCCGGCGTTGACCGGACGCCGATTCAGGTGTTCCCTGATATGGACAGCCAGCCGAAATACAAGGCACAGGCTGAAAGCGCCTTTTTTGGCGACAAGCGGACTGATCGCAAACCGCCCGCAGGCACGATTGCGCAGGGCCACCTGAAATTTGACGCCGACGGCAACGAGGTCTTTTATACCGGTAAGCAGAACGGGCAGGATGTGCTGGTGATGCCGGTGAAAATTGACGAGGCGCTGATGCAGCGCGGGCAGGAACGATTCAATATCAACTGCGCGCCCTGTCACAGTCGCACCGGCGACGGCAACGGCATTGTCAAAATCCGGCAGGGCGCGACGCTGCAACTCAATCCGGCTGACCTGACGCAGGAGCGGCTGCGGACGAGGTCGGACGGTTATATTTTCAATGTCATTACGCACGGTTTTCAGACCATGCAGCCGCTCGGTCAGAATATTCCCGAAGCTGACCGGTGGGCGATTGTGGCTTACGTGCGCGCCCTGCAGCACGCCGCGGCGAAGTGACAGTCAAGCTTCCGGCAACAGGCTGCAAACTTATTCGGTTTGCCATAAAGATTCACCATAAAGATTCAGAGGATCAGCGTGAGCGAGCATACTGACAGTTTCAAACTCGACAGCCGGATCGCGGCCAAAGCGAAAACGCCGCTGCTGATGATTGCGGCGCTGGGCTGGCTGCTGTGCATCATCGGTTTTTTCGTCAACCGTGAGCAGTTTCAGTTCTCCTACCACACGGCCTTCATCTTCTGCGCCACGATCACGCTCGGCGGGCTGTTTTTCGTGATGTCGCAGCGGCTGACGACCGCCGGGTGGAGCGTCGTCGTGCGGCGCCTGGCCGAAGTCTTTGTCGCCAATCTGCCGATTATCGCGCTGCTCTTTATTCCGGTGGTGATTGGCATCATCAACCCGCCGCATTCAACGGCGGCGCACGGCGAAGGTCATCACGCAAAGATCGCCTACTTTGAATGGCTCGACCGGGACTTTGCCGCTGCCGATCAGATTCTGAGGCAGAAAATTGATTACCTGTCGCCGAAGTGGTTTCTGATTCGCGCGGTGATTTACCTGGCGCTCTGGTCGTTCCTGGGCTGGATGCTTTACCGGCAGTCAGTGGCTCAGGACAAGGACGGTGATCCGAAACACATCAGCACTTCATTCAAGCTCAGCGCGCCGGGGTTTCTGCTGTTTTTTTACACGGGCGCGCTGGCGTCGTTCGACTGGATCATGTCGCTTTCGCCGCACTGGTTCTCGACGGCTTTTGGCCTTTATGTGCTGGCCGGTGGCGCGACGGGCTTTATGGCCATTCTGATTCTGATCTGTTCGTGGCTGCGCAGCCAGGGCGTGCTGAAGCATTCCATCACGATCGAGCATTATCACGATCTGGGCAAGATGATGTCGGCCTGCAACATCTTCTGGGCTTACATCGGCTTCTCGCAATACATGCTGATCTGGTACGCGAACCTGTCGGAAGAGACCTTCTGGTACAAGGACAGAATGGTCGGAAGCTGGCAGAATGTCAGTCTGCTGCTGGCCATCGGGCATTTCATTCTGCCGTTCTGTTTTATGCTGATCCGTTCGACGAAGCGCAATCCGTTCACGCTCTCGCTGGTCGCGGGCTGGATGCTGCTGATGCACCTCGCGGATGTTTACTGGATGGTGATGCCGACGCTGCACAAGGCCGGGGTACACCTGCACTGGCTTGATCTGGCGGCGCTCGCGGCAGTGGGTGGCACGCTCGGCTGGTTTTTCTTTACTCGTCTGGGCCGACATTCGATTGTGCCCGTCAGAGATCCGTTCCTGGCCGAATCGCTGGCCTTCGAGAATGTGTAGTGGGGAGATTTGATGATGGCAAACGCTGACACAAAAGATTCGCACGGCCCGGCCACAGCCGAAACCGACATTCTGGAATACGCGCAGACTGACACGTTCGATTACGAGCATCAGCCGCCGCGCGCCGGATTTATTGCGCTCATCAGCGGCACCTGTCTGGCCTTTATTCTGGTGGCGATGTTCGGGCTGCATGCCTACTGGACGTGGTACTGGGAAAGCACGATGGAACAGCAGAACCTGGGCCGCGACTCACAGATGCTCAACGACCTGAGGCAGCGCGAGGATCAGCAGTTGAAAAACATCGGCCCGGCGATGCAGGCCGTGGTGAAAGAGGCGGCTGACGGCACTTATGGCAAAAATTATGTGGCTTCGGCAGCGCCCGTCGCGTCGCCGTCACCGGCTGCTGCTGGCGCACCTGCTCCGGCCACTCCGGCAGCGCCTGCCGCGCCTCCGGCAAAGAAGTAAGGAAGCAGGAGAAAGTCGTAGCTGGAATCGTGTTTACAGCAGTCAGACAGCACCGCGCAGTTTTCAGCACATTGTTGCTGGCCGTCATCGTTCTTGGCAGTTCAGTCAGCGTTCGGGCACAGCTCAACAAAGATCTGCCCGAAGATGTCAAAGGGCTGGATGTCGAGCAGAAGATCGGCGCGCAGATTGATCTTGATCTGACCTTTATCAACGAGGACGGGCAGACCGTCGCGCTGCGCGATTATTTCAAACACGGGCGACCGGTCGTGCTCAACCTGGCTTATTACTCCTGCCCGATGCTGTGCGGGATGGTCATCAAGGGCGTCACCAATTCGCTGCGTGAAGTGCCCTGGCTGCCGGGGCGTGAATTCGAGGTCGTCACGGTCAGCTTCGATCCGCGCGAAACCGCGCCGCTCGCCAAAGCCAAAAAAGAGGCCGTGCTGGTTGATTACGGACGGCCACAGGCGCGCGCGGGCTGGCACCTGCTGGTTGACCAGGACGGCCACGCGAAAAAGCTGGCCGATCAGATCGGGTTCAAATATCGCTGGATTGAACGCGAGCAGCAGTTCGCGCACGGCTCGGTCACGTTCATTCTGACGCCCGAAGGAAAGATGTCGCGCTATCTGTTCGGCCTGGCTTACGAGCCGCGTGATATGCGGCTGGCGCTGACGGAAGCTTCAAACGGCAGGCTCGGCACGGTGGTGGATAAGTTTATGAATTACTGCTACCACTACGACCCGGTCGAACGCACTTATGTCCTGAAGGCGCTTCAGGTCATGAAGCTGGGCGGCGCGGTGATTGTCGCCGCGATGCTGGGGATGTTGTTTTTCTTCTGGCGGCGTCCGCGGCGTGCAGCGGAATTGAAGATTTGAATTCAAAGGTCAGTCGGCGACTGACCGGATTGAGTCTGGCAGTGGTGAAGGAATAATTCCGCACTAAGTACTGTCCCGCAGGGACCAAAACCCAGGGTAACTATGTTGTCGCATATGCTCTTCTCACCGTGGGCGCCATTTATGCCTCCGGCGAAATCCGAGTTCGCAAGCAGTGTGGATACGCTGTACGGTTTCATCTGGTGGACGATGACCTTCTTTTTTGTGATCGTCGTCTTCCTGATGATCTATCTGCCTTACAAATACCGGCGGGGCGACAAACCGACGCTGACGCCGCGCATCACGCACAATCTGGCGCTCGAACTGACGTGGAGCGGCATTCCGGCGCTGCTGCTCGTCGTCATTGCCTTCTGGGGCTTCAACCTGTTCGTCAAGGCGTATGTCCCGCCGGGCGGTGACGTGACTGAAATCAATGTCACCGGCAAGCAGTGGGCGTGGTCGTTTGAAGACAAGGATGGCAACGTCAGCACGGGTGATCTGTATGTGCCGGTGGGCAAGCCGGTCAAGCTGGTGATGTCGTCAACGGACGTGATTCACAGCTTTTTCATCCCTGACTTTCGCGTCAAGAGTGACGTGATGCCGGGCCGTTACAGTCTGATCTGGTTTACACCGAAGGAACTCGGCGAGCATCAGGTTTTCTGCACTGAATACTGTGGCGACAGTCATTCAGCGATGCTCGCCAAAGTTCATGTCCTGAGTCCTGAAGAATACGAGAAGAAGAGAATTGACCCGTACCCGGAAGGCTGGACGACCGCGCAGAAGGGCGAGGCGATTTACAAGAGCGCCGGTTGCATGACCTGTCACACCACAACGGGTGAGCGGCTCGTCGGCCCGACCTTCAAAGGCATCTTCGGGCGCAGTGAACAGATTGTCGGCGGCAACGTGACGGTTGATGAAAATTATCTTCGTGAATCAATTCTGCAACCGCAGGCCAAAATCGTGGCCGGCTTTGAAGGACAGGCGATGCCGTCGTTTCAGGGCGTCCTGAAAGATCAGCAGATCAACTGGGTGATTTATTACCTCAATACCGTGAAATAAAGCCGCATTGAAATCATCAGCCCTGCAAGGGGCTTCCTCCTGGAGGAGAAGTAAATATGGCAGCAGACGCACACGCAGCACATCATCACGAGGATTTTTATGTCGAAGGTGGCAAGGGGATCTGGTCGTGGCTTTACACGCTTGATCACAAGCGGATCGGCCTGATGTATCTCTGGTCAGTGCTGCTCTTCTTTTTTGTCGGCGGCATGCTGGCGCTGACGATTCGCCTGGAACTGCTCAATCCGGGCAAGGACTTTCTGACCGCTAAGCAGTACAACGAAATCTTCACGCTGCACGGCGCGATCATGATCTTTCTGTTCCTGATCCCGGCCATTCCGGCGGCGCTCGGCAACTTCGTTCTGCCGCTGCTGCTCGGCGCCAAGGACGTGGCCTTTCCGAAACTCAATCTGGCGAGCTATTACATTTACGTCGTGGGCGGAATCTTTATGATTTACGCCATCTGGTCGGGCCGGGTTGATACGGGCTGGACGTTTTACACGCCCTACAGCGTCAAGGCGAGCAGCGCCGTGATTCCGATGGTGCTGGGGGTCTTCATCATCGGATTCTCGTCAATCTTCACGGGCCTCAACTTCATTGCCACGATCCACAAGATGCGGACGCCGGGGATGACGTGGTCGAAGATGCCACTCTTTTGCTGGGGCATGTATGCGACCTCGCTGATTCAGGTGCTGGCGACGCCGGTGCTGGGCATCACGCTCGTGCTGCTGACGATGGAAAAGCTCTGGCATATCGGGCTGTTCGATCCTGAACGCGGCGGCGACCCGGTGCTGTTTCAGCATTTCTTCTGGTTCTATTCGCACCCGGCGGTCTACATCATGATTCTGCCGGGGATGGCGGTGATCAGCGAAATCATTCCGACCTTTTCGCAAAAACACATCTTCGGTTACAAGGCGATTGGCTTTTCCAGCGTGGCGATTGCGATTCTGGGCTTCCTGGTGTGGGGGCATCATATGTTTGTCGCCACGCAGTCGCAGCTTGCTTCGATCATCTTCTCAGCGCTGACCTATCTGATCGGCATTCCGTCGGCGATCAAGGTTTTCAACTGGCTGACGACGA
This sequence comes from uncultured Heliobacteriaceae bacterium, assembly GCA_964457105.1. Lineage (GTDB taxonomy): Bacteria > Acidobacteriota > Blastocatellia > RBC074 > RBC074 > DASRDU01. The sequence goes on along the minus strand of CAYWDW010000026.1, from coordinate 6,250 downwards.
TGTACAAGGGGTCAATTTCGCTCAAGACGCCGATGCTCTATGCGCTGTCGTTCATCTTCCTGTTTACGATTGGCGGTCTGACGGGCATCTTCCTGGCGTGCCTGGCGGTGGATATTCACCTGACGGATACCTACTTCGTGGTTTCGCACTTCCATTATGTGATGATGGGCGGCAACGTGATTGCCTTCCTGGGCGGGCTGCATTACTGGTGGCCGAAGATGTTTGGCCGGATGTACAACGAGAAACTGGCGCAGATTGCCTGCGTGCTGGTGTTCATCGGGTTCAATGGCACGTTTCTGCCGCAGTTCGTGATGGGCTCGCGCGGGATGCCGCGACGTTATTACGATTACCTGCCGGAGTTCCACACGATGCACATGCTTTCGACCATGGGGTCGTGGGTGCTGGCGCTCGGTTTCTTCCTGATGGCCGGGTACCTGCTCGCGTCGCTGCGCGTGGGCGCGAAGGCGACCGATAATCCGTGGCTCGGCCTGACGCTGGAATGGCAGACCTCATCGCCGCCGCCGCTGCACAACTTTGAGAAGCAGCCGATTCCGAAGATTGGCCCTTACGATTACGGCTACCCGGTTCACGAACCGAAGAAAGCCCCTGGTCTTGGAGGAAAGGAGATAGTACATGGCACAGGAGATTAACCGCCTGCCCGTCGCGCAGCACGAGGAAGAGCATTCGCCTTTTCTCCAGCATCATTTCGCCTCGATGGATCAGCAGAACGAGGCGGGCAAACTGGGGATGTGGATCTTCCTCGTGACGGAAGTGCTGCTGTTTGGCGGATTGTTTGCGGGTTATGCGCTGATGTTCAGCTTTCACCCGGCGGCCTTTCACGAAGGGCATCATCACCTGGATGTCAAACTTGGCACGATCAACACCGTCATTCTGATCTTCAGCAGTCTGACGATGGCGCTGGCCGTGCGCGCGGCACAGACGAGCAACAAACAGGCGCTGATCAAATATCTGATCATCACCTTCGCCTGCGCCTGCGGCTTCCTGATCGTCAAGTACTTCGAGTATTCGCACAAGATTCACGAAGGCCTGCTGCCCGGAACCCATTACAACTACATCCATCAGACCACGCCGTCGGACCCGCACATCGGCACCTATTTCGCATTCTATTTCATGATGACGGGTGTTCACGGTCTGCACGTGATCGCCGGCATGTCAGCGATTGGGTGGATTCTGTGGCGGTCGCTCAAGGGACAGTTCGACAAGCACTATCACGCGCCGGTCGAAATCACCGGCCTTTACTGGCACCTTGTTGACCTGATCTGGATCTATCTGTTCCCGCTTCTTTATCTGGTGAGGTAATCATTATTATGAGTACACACGCCGGAGCTTCCGGCCAACCACACATTCACATTTCGCCGGTCAGGCTCTATGTCGTCATCTGGGGCGCGCTGATGGTGTTCACCGCCATTACGGTGGGCGTCGCACAGATTGATTTCGGCTCGCTCAATGTCGTCGTGGCGATGGCCGTCGCCACGATCAAGGCCAGTCTGGTGGTGCTGTTTTTCATGCACCTGAAATATGACAAGCCGTTTCACGCGGTCGCTTTCAGTATGGGCATCATCTTTTTCGGGCTGTTTCTGGGCCTGATGCTGCTCGATGTTGACTCAAGAACTGACCCGGAACCGTCAAAGATTTTTGCGGTGATCCCGACGCCGACGCCTTTTGTGGCTCCGGCGCACGGGGCCGCGAGCGGAGCCGCCGCGACTGAACACGGCGCTGCTCCGGCAGGCGAGCAGAAAGAGGCACCGGCAGCCGCTGCGCCTGCCGCGCCTGAAAAAGGTGCCGCCCCTGCCGCAGGCGAAAAGAAGGCCGCACCTGCCGCTTCACCGGCTGCTGCCCCCACCAAAGCAGCGGCACACAAATAGCATTGGCAAAGTAAAGCAGCGGGCAGTTGTTCATCGCTGCCCGCTGCTTGTACTGATTAACGCCATAGCCTGACCGCTTACGAAACATGTTGTATGGAAGTTCTGACTCCTGCTGAGACGTTTGCCAAACAGCCCGCCGTGAGGCCGCTCACCCATGCTTTTCAAAATCTGAGTGTGCGCGAAAGGCTGACCGCTTACCTTGAACTGACCAAGCCGAGAGTTACTTTTCTGGTCGTCCTGTCGGCGCTGGCAGGTTATTGCATGGGCAGCGTCGGCAGGTTTGATTACCTCGGCTTCCTGCATCTGGCCATCGGCATTTCGCTGCTTTCGGGCGGCATTGCCGCGCTCAATCAGTATCTCGAACGTGAATCTGACGGCCTGATGAAGCGCACTAAAAGGCGGCCACTGCCGGCGGGCAAATTGTCGGCAGCAGGCGCGCTCTGGTTCGGCATTGCGCTGTCAGCGCTGGCGACCGTTTATCTGGCGCTGCTCGTCAATCCGCTGACTACCTTGTGGGGCGGGGCGGCTTTTGCGAGTTATCTGTTTCTCTACACCCCGCTCAAACAGCGCACGACGCTGTGTACGTTTATTGGCGCGTTTCCCGGCGCGCTGCCGCCGCTGCTTGGCTGGACGGCGGCACGCAACGAAATGGGCATCGAAGCGTTCGTGTTGTTTGCGATTCTCTTTCTGTGGCAGTTCCCGCACTTTCACGCCATTTCGACGATGTACCGCGAAGATTATGCTCAGGCCGGCATCAAAATGCTGCCGGTCGTTGATCGTGAATACAAAGCGACCGCGCGTGAAATTGTGATCTATGCTGCGGTGCTGCTGCCGGTCAGTCTGCTGCCGACGCTGCTTGGGATGTCGGGAAAGATTTATTTTGTCGCGGCAGTGATTCTGGGGCTGATGTACCTGCGGGCGGGCGTCGCTGTGGCCAGGGCCAAAACCATCATCGAAGCGCGCAAACTGCTGAAGACTTCAGTGCTGTATCTGCCGCTGCTCTACCTGATGATGGTGCTGAACCGGTAACAAAAAGCAGTCACACCTGAAGACGAATGACCACGAATCAGCTCAAAGCAGTTCGTGGTCATTTCTGTTTATGCGCAGCCCGCTTTTACTCAAACTGCTTTCTGAAATCAGCGAACTGCTGTTTCAGTTCTGACAATTCCCTGCGCAGTGATTTCACCTCTTCTTCGAGCTTCACGATTCTTTCGTTGTCGGGCTGAGCGCGAACTCTGGCGGGTTCGTGGCGCGGAGCAGTCTCAAATTCTTCAATCTCAGGTTTGCCCGAAAGCAGGTGCGCGTAACGCGCCTCACGCGCTCCGGGCTGGCGCGGCAGGCGCATAATCAGCGGGTCAGGCTCTTTGGTCTCAAGCACACGCAACGTCTCTTCGACTTCGCCCAGGTCGCTGAAGTTATAAAGCGAAGCGGTGCGGCTGCGGATTTCGCCTGGCGTTTGCGGCCCGCGCAGCATCAGCACGCACATCGCCGCAAGTTCAGGCGGCGCGAGGTCGAATGACTTGTCAAAAATGTGGCCGTATTTCGGCACGCGACTGTCTGAGCCGTGAAAGACATAAGCGAATTTCTTGTCGCGCAGACTGCTTAGTCCGCTCATCACTGTCTGCTCATCGTAAGCGACCACCGGATCGCGGCTCGATTTCTGATTGCACGCATTCATCAGCGCGTTCAGAGTCATCGGATAATAATCGGGCGTGCTGATCTGCTTTTCGATCAGCGCACCGAGGACGCGAACTTCGACATCATGCAGCAGCGTGTTCACTGGTTTTCCTCTGCTTATTTCGCGGGTTCAAGCCTGAGTTGTTGTTTCGAGGCGGCTTCAATCTTCGCACGGCTGTAAAGCAGCGGGAAGTATTTTCCTTCAGCCCACAGCGGCAGCAGGTCGCCGTAATGCGGGCTTTGCGGCTGTGCGGACTGACCCGGCACGCTCGTCGCCACTGAAGCGTCCCAGTTCGCCACGTCCAGAATTTCGCGGAACGTTGCGCCGTGATTCTGCCGGAAGTTCGGCCCGCCGGTAGCAAAGACCGTATTCGCATCGCCACCGCGTTCGACCGACGGCAGATCAAAGACCGCACGCCGCGCGGCATCAGTCGCAAGCTGATGCGTGAACGAGGCCTTGTGCAGCGCGCCCCAGCGCCAGCGGGCCGGATCGCTGCCGAGCTTGGCTTTCGTTTCAGTCACGGCGGCGCTGAGGCTGGCCAGCATTGCGGCGTCGCGGCCTGTGCGCGCATCGCTGCCGAACCAGCGCGGCAGCGGGTTTTTGAGCGCGCTGATCGTTTTTTGAAGTGAAATGCGACTGCTCACCAGCGGCCAGATCTTTTCGGGAATGTGCGGCTTGAACACTGCTGCCGCGAGCCTGGCCTGCCACACTTCATACAACACGGCTGCGGCTGAATCCTGACTCATCACGCAATTCCATTTCGTCAGCAGCTCAACCCAGGGTTTGAGTTCATCGCTTACGCCTGTTGCTTCACGAAGCAGCGCAGTCAGCTCACGCGCCGGCAGCGAAACTTCGTCGTGCTGCAAACGCTCAAAATCGGCCACCGTGAATTTGCCTTGCGCTGATGACAGCACTTCTTCAATGCGCCGGAAGCGAAACGGCGCGGCCCATTCATAACCGAGTTCGCGTTTATAACCCGGCGGCAGGATGTTGTGATTGGCAGTAGCGACAAAATGTTTTGCCGGATTGGATGCCTGCGGCAAATCCTTGAGCGGCAGAAAGCCCTGCCATTCATAACGACCTTCAGCGCCGGGCACCGGCACGAGGCCCGACCAGCCTTTGCGCACCGGAGTCATTCCGGCAGCAACCCAGCCGATATTGCCGTCAACGTCAGCGTAAACCAGGTTCTCTGACGGCACCTTCCAGCGTGCGAGCGCCCGGTAAAATTCGTTCCAGTTGCGCGCGCGATTGAGCGACAGCGAGGCCAGATAACCCGCCGTCCCCGGTTCGCTGCCAACCCACCGCAGCGCATAAGCGCGATGGCGTCTGGCATCTTCGTAAAGCACCGGGCCGTGCCGCGTGAATTTCAATTCGACCGTGACCGGTTCAGCTTTGCCTCTGACTTTGATCTGTTCGCGTTCGACGCGCATCGGCTGCCAGCGGCCACGCACCTTGTATTCGTTCTGACTGGACGGATTCGTTTCTTCAACGTAAATATCCTGCTGATCAATGCCGACAATCGTGAAGCCGAAACCAACGCGGTCATTATGTCCGGCGGCGACGCCGGGCAGCGCCGGTTCACCAGCGCCGATCACATTCCAGCCCGGCCCGACCAGATGCACCAGGTAACGCAGGCTCGGCAGCGCCACCGCGCGGTGCGGATCGTTGGCGAGCAGCGGTCTGCCCGTCGCCGACATCGTGCCGTCAATCACCCAGTTGTTGCTGCCGTCACTGCTGTTGGGCCGATTGAAATTAATCGGGCCGCTCGCCGCACTTGCCGCCGCGAGAATTTTGTCTTCAATGCCTGCGAGGTCGCTGAGATCAAGCCCCCGCGGGATTTCAAGTTTGCGCGGCGGATCGGTTTCAAGGAATTCATCAACGAAGGCCGCGCCCATTTCGCGGGCCAGCCGCGCGCGCAGCAGTTCGGTCGTGGCGTTGCGCGTCATCACATAACCGGCCATCCGCGCCAGACAGACTTCCGGCGTCCAGGGGTCAGGCCTCGTGCCGGTCAACTGAAATTCAATCGGCAGCCGGTCGCGGTTTGATTCAATATAAAAATTGACGCCGCGCACAAACGCTTCAATGATCTGTTTCGCATCAGGCGCGTAGCTTTCATATTCAGCTTTCATGTCACCGCGATACCTGAGCAGCCGCGCAAAGCGGTCGCGTTCAATCGCGCTTTCGCCGAGGATTTCGGCCAGCTTGCCTTCGCCCATGCGCCGCCACAAATCCATCTGCCACATCCGATCCTGCGCCGCAGTGAAGCCCTGGGCAAAGAACAGGTCATCCTGCGTCTCGGCATAAATGTGCGCAATGCCCCACTCGTCGCGCAGCACTCGAACAGGCTTTTGCAGACCCGGCACACTGATCGTTCCCGCCGTCTGCGCCAGCACACTGCGCGCGCGCGTGGCCAGGTCTGACTGAGCAGACTGACTGTAAAGCTGTGAACACAGCGCGACCGTGCAAATGATCGCAGGAAGAAGCAGAAAGGATTTGAGTTTCATGGCAGTTTGAAGTGACTGGTACAGTGAGCGATGGCGCTCTGGCGCTCGGAACAGTACAGGGAGCGGTAGCGACCTGGTGCCGCCCCCGCGTGTGCTTCACGATGTTACCAGGTCGCTACCGCTCCCTGTACTGTTCCGGTAGATTGAAGTCCGGGATTTCATCGCCCTGTCCGTTGAGAGTG
>CAYWDW010000025.1:12558-16845 GCA_964457105.1 uncultured Heliobacteriaceae bacterium | reverse complement strand
CCCCATGGCAAATTCATCCCGCGCATTGAAATGCGGGGTTTTCTTTGCCGGTTTCTATAAAAGATGAAGCGTCTGACCGCAAAATTGCTGATCGCCGCGCTGTGCGGGCTGCTGCTGCTCGCGCCGGTCAGGGCGCAGTCACAACCTGACGTGACGGCCACGCTCGCCGAAGCGCGCGCGCTGCTTGGTCAGGGGCAGACGGCGGCGGCGATCACCAGACTACAGGCTTTGCCGCACAGCGATGCGCGCGTGGCGCAACTGCTCGGCGTAGCTTTTTATGCGGCGGGCGATCACGTCAACGCGGTGCAGACGCTCGCGCCCGTGATTGAAAAACTCGCCAAAGATTCACCGCCCTGGCGCGAAGCGGTGCAGGCGCTGGGCCTGTCGCATTACATCCTCGGTCATCTGGCCGAAGCCGTGCCGCTGCTCGAACAGACGCGCGCGTGGTTGCCAAATAACATCGAACTGACCTACGCGCTCGGCATGGCGTCAATTCAGACGCGGCAACCCGACAAGGCCCGCGCCGCCTTTGCGCGCATGTTCGGCGTTCCGGCTGATTCGCCCGCCGCGCACCTGCTGACGGCGCAGATGATGATTCGCGTTGAGTTCGAGGAGTTCGCCGAAGCGGAACTGAAGAAAGCGCTCGACAAGGACGCAAAGCTGCCGCAGGCCCATTACCTGCTCGGTCAGATTGCGATTTACAAGGGGCGGCTCGATGACGGAATTTCATTGATGCAGCGGGAACTCGCCGTCAATCCGGGCAATGCGAATGCGTACTACAAACTCGGCGACGCTTACACGCGACAGCTCAGGTGGGATGACGCCATCACGCCGCTGCAAAAATCAGTCTGGCTCAATCCGTATTACAGCGGGCCGTACATTCTGCTCGGCAAGTGTTATCTGAAAAAAAAGCAACTGCCGACGGCTGAAGGCATGCTGCGCCGCGCCATTCAGTACGACCCGAACAACAAATCGGCGCATTACATGCTCGGCCAGACTTATCAGCAGATGGGCCGCAGCGAAGAGGCTCGCCGCGAATTCGCCATCGCCGAAAAACTGCAGGGCAGCAACGAGCAGCCGGAAAAGTGACGGGCGCGAGGTCAACTGCCGCCACGAATCTTCACGACCATCATGAAACCGACCGGGGCTAACGGCCACGCGCACGCTTCAGGTTTTCGCGGGCCTGCGCGTGATTCGGGTTGATGCGCAGGGCCTGCTCAAAGTGCCGGGCGGCTTCGGCAATGCGGCCCTGCTGTCCGAGCAGCACGCCGAGTTCGTTATGCGCGTCGGCGTTGTTTGCATCCAGCCTGATGACTTCCTCGTAATGCCGCATCGCTTCAACGATGCGGCCCTGCTGCGCCAGCACAAAAGCCAGGTTGCCGTGCGCGTCGGCGTTGCGGGCCTCAAGCTGCAATGAACGTTCGTAATTCGTCACGGCTTCGGCCAGTCGGCCCTGCATCGCCAGGGCGCTGCCCAGGCTGTTGTAAGCTCCGGCGTCGTCCGGTTTCACGCGCAGCAGTTCACGCAACTCAGTGATCGCTTCATCAACTCTGCCAGCCGCAAGCAGCAGGTTGCTGAGGTTGTAACGAGCATTGACGTAATCGGGGTTGAAGCGCAGCGCCTGCCGATAAAGACTGAGCGCTTCAGCGCCCCGGCCCTGCTCCTGAAAGATCACGCCGAGGCTCGTCAGCGTTGCATAGCTGTGCGGATTTGCCTGCAATGCCTGCTGATAGTGACTGACCGCCTCAGCGGTTTTGCCGGCGAGTTGCAGCACGGCGGCGAGGTTGAAATGCGCTGTGAAATCAGCCGGATATTTTTTCAGCCGCTGCCGCATCAATGCCTCCTGCAACACCGCGCGCGCGTCTGCCCGCGTGCGCGGCAGCACCTGCAGCCATAAATGGCTCATTTCATCTGACGAACGATTGCCCGCTTTGACGCGCCGGGGCGGATGATTCGGATTGCGCGGATTGTCGGCTGAGTTGTCATAGCTGTACCGCATCGTGATGACCGTACCGGCGGGCAGAAAGACCGGCGCTTTGTATTTGTAAACCGCCTGCCAGTTCAGATCCCATCGCGTGATGCGAATCAGCCACTGCCTTGTGCCGCCGGGCAGCGTCGCATAGCCCTGCAAATCCTGACCGAGATAATGCGCGTGCGGATAGACGCCAAGCACATCCACGTCCACCGGCAGCGTGAATTCATCCGTCACGACGAAATCCTTTTTCCCCGGCGGAATGTCGAGCGCGCCGTCGCCTTCAAGCTGCACGAGCATCGGAAAGACGGTCTGCGGCTTGTCAGTAAAATACAGCCCGATTTCAGCCTGAATGCGTTCGGGTTTACCTGTTGGCTGAAGGTGCATATTCAGCACCAGATCGGTGCCCGGATCGCAGCGCCACGCCATGCCGTCCGGTTCAACCCAGGGCACGGTGCCCGGCTTCCAGAACAGAAAGTGGCTGTCCGGCTCGAAGCGTTCGGCTTCGATTGAAACTTCCATCCCGCCAAAACCAGGGCCGGGATCGGCGGCGTCCTGGCGGCGCGCGCTGCCGGTGCGATCAATCAGAATGTTGGCGTGATGCACGACCTGTTTGTTGCCCGGCAGGATCTCAACGGCTTTGACATACCGCGTGGCCTCAACCGGAATCGGCAGCACAAAGTTGCGAAAGACATCGGTGCCTGAAGCCGACACGATGAACTGCTCGTTCATCTTCACGATCAGATCAGGCTTGCCGAGTTGCCAGCTTTCGTTGAAGCGCGGCGCGGCGGGCAAATCCTGCGCGTCACCTTCAGGCATTCCCGCATCAACCCACTGCTGAATCAGCTTCAGTTGCGCATCATTCAGATGGCGCGCGCCGACAAATTCACCGTAACCCGGTGCCGGCGGCCAGGGCGGCATATAACGGCTCTGCGTGACGACCACAAGCTGCCGCGCCCGCTGACGCACGTCCTGATAAGTCAGCAGGCTGAACGGCCCCGACCCGCCCGGATGATGACACGCCGCGCAATATTCAAAGACGAGCGGCGCAATGTTCCGATTGAAAGTCGGCGCAGCAGATGGCGCAGACTGAGCCAGCGCCACCACGCCAAAAAGCAGCGCGCACACCAGCAATCCAGGCGTGCGCGCGCCCAGGGAATACGCCGGTTGTTCAGAGCCTGTTTTCATGGCGCAATAAAACACCCGATGGCCGTTGTGGTTCTGAGTTTCACTGCCCTGCCCTGACTGACAGCTTCAAGCGTCTGTTCAAGGTCGCGCACGGTCGGCGCGGGGCGCATTTTGCCAAAGGCTGCGTAACGATCATCAATGCGCCCGCGATAAATCAGCCGCCATTTCTTTTTGTCACGCACAAAGACGGCGGCTTCGGGCGTCACCTGCGCGCCGACGAGTTTCACCAGCGCGTGCGACTGATCGCGCAGCGCCTCAAGCGCGTATTCATAATCGCTGAGATGACGCCTGATGGTTTCACTGGTTTCATCCGCGCCCGGATAGATCAGCCTGAATTTCGCTTTGTCAGCAAACTTCTGCGCGAGCCGCTTCACTTCAGGCGCATAACGATTTGAAATCGGGCAATCGCTGCGAACAAAGATAAAGACCAGCGCCCGCGCGTCAGTCGCGGCAAAAGGCGCGACCGACTGTCCCGACAGATCAGCGAGTCGCAGCGAATCCTGCGGCGGACCGGCGGCGGCCAGCGCACCAGTCAGATAAATCAGTGCGAGAACCCTGATGATGCTGAGGCGAAGCTTTGTCATGGCCGGATAATTTTGTCAGAATCTGCGCGATGAATAAAACCAGAGTCGCCCTGCTCGGGGCGGAATTCATTGAATCCGGCTGCGACGTGGTTGATGTGTGCCGGCCCAACTTCCTGCACGCCGGAGCCGTGATTAAAGCGGCGCAGGCCGGTCAGCACGTGAGCATCGAAAAGCCCCTGGCGCCGACGCTCGAAGAAGCCGACGCGATGATTGAAGCCTGTCGCACCAGCAAGCGCAAGCTGATGTACGCCGAAGAACTCTGTTTCGCGCCGAAATATGAACGCGCCCGCAAGCTTGTGGCTGAAGGCGCCGTCGGAGAAATTTATCAGCTCAGACAAGTGGCGAAGCCGGTTGATTTGTGGCTGAGCGACAGCCGCTGAGTTGCGATAAAATTTGCACCATCTCTTCAACTCGCAAGCATCGCCCCGCTGTAACCGGTGTCTTTCATCCGCGTCGCGGATGTCAGAGCGTAGCCCCGGATGGAGCGCAGCGGAATCCGGGGAACAGCGCCATCAGAACACAGAACCGGCGTAGCCGGTGGCA
>CAYWDW010000025.1:0-12458 GCA_964457105.1 uncultured Heliobacteriaceae bacterium | reverse complement strand
AGCGGAATCCGGGGAACAGCGCCATCAGAACACAGAACCGGCGTAGCCGGTGGCAGAGGATTGAATCGCAAACGATGCGAATCTCTTTTCAGGCAATTGATCTTTACGATGGAGAATCGTCATGCCTCACACTTATACGAATCTCTGGTATCACATGGTTTTCGGCACGAAAAACCGCCTGCCGCTGATCGAACCAGACTGGCGCGCGCGCCTGCATCAATACCTCGGCGGAACGATGCGCGGGCTGGGCGATGTGGCCAGATCAACGGCGTTGCAGATCACGTTCACCTGCTCGTCAGCCTGAAACCGACGCACGCGATTGCCAAAGTCATGCAGGAGTTGAAGGCCGATTCATCGCTCTGGGTTCACAAGCAGGGCTGGTCCGCTGAGTTTGCCTGGCAGCAGGGTTATGGCGCCTTCACCGTCAGTTCTTCGCAGATCGAACGTGTGCGGCAATACATTGTGAATCAGGAAGAGCATCATCAGGGCCGGACGTTTGAAGACGAATTCAAGGCGCTGCTGACCGCGCACGGAGTTGAGTTTGATGAACGGTATCTCTGGTCATAAAACAGCAGCGCCACCAAAAGCAATAACAGCGGAATCCGGGGGAGCGCAGGCATCATTTTCAGCCCGCGCAAGCGGGCGACAGAGACAGCCGAATTGACAGGAATGCAGCCCTCTGCCACCGGCTACGCCGGTTCCGTGCTGTCGGGACGCCGTTCCCCGGATTCCGCTGACGCTCCATCCGGGGCTACGCTCTGACCGTCCGCGTCGCGGACGAAGAGTTATGCGGAAGCAGCGGCGAGGAATTGCGCGGAAGCGCAACGAGGAATTGCGCGGAAGCGCAACCGAGGAATTGTGCGGAAGCGCAACTGAGGAATTGCGCGGAAGCAGCGGCGAAGAATCGGGCGGAAACACAGGCAGGAAATTGCGTGGAAACACAACCGAGGAATTGCGCGGAATTGCTCTGAAAGGAAATCATGTTTTTCAAAATTACTCCGACACAAGCGAAAGAAGCCGACCTGAGCAAAGTCTATGATGCCGTCGTTGTCGGTTCCGGCGCGGCGGGCGGGATGGCGGCTTATGTGCTGGCGACGAAGGGGCTGAAGGTGCTGCTGCTTGAAGCGGGGCGGCAATACACGATCAATGAAATCAACGATCAGCTTCGTTCGACCGAATGGCCCTATGAACACCCGCGCCGCGGCGCGATGCCGCCGGACCGGCAGGCGCTCACGTTCAATGAATACAATTTTCGCCAGCCGCCTTATGCCAGTAATTCGCCCTACAAGCACGTGCATTCATACGTGCAAAGCTGGGGCGGCTCGGATTACAGCAAAAACATTGTCGTGGATGAAAAGGATCATCCGTACACCGGGACGCGCTTTGCGTGGGTGCGGGCGCGGCTGCTTGGCGGCAAAACCAACATCTGGGGACGGCTCGCGCTGCGGCTCTCTGATTATGATTTCAAGGCGGCTTCGCGCGATGGTTACGGCGTGGACTGGCCGATTTCATACAAGGACATTGCGCCGTATTACGACAAGGTTGATCTGCTGCTCGGCATTTCGGGCGTGAAGGAAAATCTGCCGTACCTGCCTGACAGCATCTTTCAGCGACCGACGAAACTCAACGCATCTGAAATCAGCCTGCGCCAGAGTCTCGCCAGAATGAACCGCGTGCTGACGCCTTATCGCGCCGGGGTGGCGACTGAAAAACTCAAGCATAACAAGTATCGCAATCGCTGCTACGGGCGCGGCGCGTGCAATCGTCGCGCGGGCGGCTGCGACATTCACGCGGCTTTCGATTCACCGACCGGGCTGATCTATCCGGCCATGGAGACGGGCAATCTGACGCTGCGCACCAACGCGACCGTCAGCGAAGTGCTGGTTGACACAAGCACCGGCAAGGCGCGCGGCGTGGCTTTCATTGACACTGAAACCGGCAGAAGTTACGAAGCCAAAGCGAAGGTCGTCGTGCTGGCGGCTTCGACGCTTGAATCGGCGCGGCTGCTGCTGCTTTCAAAATCGCGGCAGCATCCGAACGGCATCGGCAATTCAAGCGGTCACGTCGGACACAATTTCTGTGAACACATCATGGGGCCGGGCGTCACAGGCCTGGTCAAAGACCGCATCGGCAAATCGCGCACGCTTGATGACGGCAGGCCCGGCGGCTTTTATGTCGCGCGCTTTCGCAACCTGACCGAGAAGCATCCGAAATTCATTCGCGGTTACGGCTTTGAAGGCGGCGGCGGGATGACGATGTTTCCCGGCAATGCAATCGAGCAACCTGGCTTTGGCAGGGATTACAAAAAGCGCGTGCGCGATTACGCCGGAGCGTTTATTGAAATGGGCGCGTTTGGTGAAGTGCTGGCGCGTTATGAAAATTACGTGGACCTCGATCCGACGGTGAAGGACAAGTGGGGCATTCCGGCGCTGCGCTTTCATTATCAGTTCGGCGACAACGAAAAACGCATGGCCGAAGACATGGCCGACAGCGCGAAGGAGATGTTTGAGGCCGCAGGCATTGAAATCGTCGGCGTCAATCGCAACGTGCTGACCGAAGGCTGGTCAATTCACGAACTCGGCACGGCGCGCATGGGCAGTGATCCGAAGACATCAGTCCTCAATCAGTATCAGCAGTCGCACGATGTCAAGAATCTGTTCGTCGTTGACGGCAGCAGTCACGCGAGCGCCGCCAATCAGAATCCGACGTGGACGATTATGGCCCTGGCGTGGCGTTCGTGCGATTACCTGGCCGATGAACTGAAGAAAGGAAAGCTGTGATGAACGATCAGGCCAAAGAACAACTGAGTGAAGCAGACCGAAGCCGCCGCGAAATGCTGCGGCTGACTTCAGCCGCCATCATCGCCGCGCCGCTGCTGAAAGCCGAAGCGCAGTCGCAGACGCCACGCTTTTTGACGCGCGAAGAATTTGCGCTGCTCGACGAACTGAGCGAGATCATTATTCCCGCCGATGAACATTCGCCCGGCGCGCGCGCGGCAAAAGTGGCCGGATACATTGATTTCACGCTCGCGGAATCATTCACGGATGAACCCCGAAAAGTCTGGCGCGACGGGCTGAAGCTGGTTGATGCGCTCTCGCGTGAAATGAACGGCAAAATATTTATGCAGGCCTCGCCGGATGAACGAGTCGCCGTCGTGACGCGCATGGCCAAGGGCGAAGCGAATCCGCAGCAGCCGGAAGAAAAGTTTTTCGCGGAACTCAAAGGCCGCACAACTTACGCCTACTACACTTCAGAAATCGGCATTCAGACCGAGCTTGAATACAAGGGCAACACCTACCTGAAAGAGTTTGCGGGGTTCGATGCGAAGTAACCATCGTCTCGTCATTGCGCTGTTCGTGGCGGTCCTCAGTTTCGCCGCGCCTGTCGGTGCGCAATCCGTGCTGCCGCAGTTCAATGACATTGCGGCGCAGGCCGGACTGACGCAGCCGGTGATTTACGGCGGCGTCGAAGCAAAGAAATACATCATCGAAACCAATGGCTGCGGCGTGGCTTTTTATGATTACGACAACGACGGCTGGATGGACATTCTGACGCTGAGCGGGACGCGGCTTGAAGGTTGGCCGAAAGGCCAGGAGCCGACCAATCGTTTGTATCGCAACAACCGCAACGGCACTTTCACTGACGTGACCGCAAAGGCCGGGTTGACGCGCACCGGCTGGGCTTCGGGCCTGTGCATTGGTGATTACGACAATGACGGCTTTGACGATCTGTTCATCACTTACTGGGGGCAGAACGCGCTCTATCGCAACAACGGCAACGGCACCTTCAGCGAAATGACGAAGCAGGCGCAGCTTGATTTCACGGGCATTCGCTGGGGTTCGGGCTGCACGTTCATTGATTATGACCGCGACGGCAGACTTGATCTGTTCGTCTCGAACTATCTGAATTTTGATCTGAAGGCCGCGCCGGAACCGGGCAAGGGCGCGAACTGTTTGTGGAAAGGAATTCCGGTCAACTGCGGGCCAAAGGGATTGCCCTTTGCGCGCAACTGGCTTTATCGCAACAACGGCGATGGCACGTTCACTGACGTGTCAGAAAAGAGCGGCATCAGCAAAGTCTCCGAGCGTTATCCGATGACCGCCGTAGCGGCTGACTTCAACGAAGACGGCTGGCTGGATCTTTACGTCGCGTGCGATTCGACGGCGAGCATTCTTTATCGCAACAATCAGGACGGCACGTTCACCGATGTCGCGCTTGAAAGCGGCACGGCTTACAACGAAGACGGTTCGCCGCAGGCCGGGATGGGGCTGGCCGTTGGCGATTACAACGGCGACGGACGGATGGATATTTTCAAGACGCACTTTGCCGATGACACGCCGGTGCTGTACCGCAACCTGGGCAAATGGCTTTTTGAAGATATGACCTTTGCCGCCGGGTTTGGCGCGGCGACAAAGTATGTCTGCTGGGGCGCGGGGATTCCTGACATTGACAATGACGGCTGGCCCGACATTGTGTTTGTGACCGGCAACGTCTACCCCGAAGTCGAGAAGCATTTCAAACAGTACCCGCACCGCAGCCCGCGCTTTGTTTTTCGCAACCTCGGCAACGGCAGATTTGCAGACGTAAGCGCACAAAGCGGCCCTGGCATCACGACGCCGCATTCAAGTCGCGGTTGCGCCTTCGGTGATTTCGACAACGACGGCGACCAGGATGTGCTGGTGATGAATATGAACGAACCGCCGTCGCTGCTGCGCAATGACAATCCAGGCCGCAACAACTGGCTGACCATCAAACTCAGCGGCACGAAATCAAATCGCACCGGCCTGGGCGCGCGCGTGGTGGTGACGGCGGGCGAACACCGGATGAGTCAGACCGTGCTGAGCCAGTCAGGTTACTATTCGCACGATGATCTGCGACTGCATTTCGGACTTGGCGCGCAGCAGCAGGCCGACCGCATTGAAATTTACTGGCCGAATGGCCAGGTCGAGGTCATTAAGAACGTCCCGGCCCGGCAGTTTGTAACGATCAAAGAAGGCAGCGGCCTCGTCAGGCCGACAGCCCCGCTGAGAT
Organism: uncultured Heliobacteriaceae bacterium; assembly: GCA_964457105.1. Taxonomy (GTDB): domain Bacteria; phylum Acidobacteriota; class Blastocatellia; order RBC074; family RBC074; genus DASRDU01. The sequence goes on along the minus strand of CAYWDW010000025.1, from coordinate 7,427 downwards.
CCTCAACCTGAGCGATCCTGGTTTTCAGCCGTGAGGTCCGCATTTGAACTGTCAGCGCCAGGCAGCGTACCCTCGCCGGACAATGGCATTGAATTAAGGAAAAAGAGGCAAGCGTTGGAGCGCGGGCAGCCTGCCCGCTCAGTGCTGTGCCAGACAGGAGCGGGCAGGCTGCCCGCGCTCCAACGCTTAATTCAATGCCATTACCCTCGCCGGACAGAGCCTGCTGTCAGGCCATCCAGATGCCTTAATCCGAAGACCGGGCATATCCGAAAATATGAATATCAATCCATAAATCTGAACAGGCACAAATGCCGATCCATTTCGCTGTAAGTTTAAGTCACTGAAGTCAGAAGCCTTAATTACCCGGCCTTAGCCTTCTGTCGGCTGGAATATCAATTGCTTTATGGTTTTCTCAAGGCCTGAGCAGGAAATATTCGTCCTTTCAGGGCTTCCGTATAACTCCTGATTCCTCGATCAAGGAAATCTGCAAAATAATCAAACCGGCATGGCTCCTGGTCCGGGCAGGTTTGCAGTTCGTACCCCATGTCGCCAATCCCAAGGAGAAAACAGATGACTCAATCAACCCCTGACAACACCATCAGGAAAATACTGGGCGTGTTGCTCTGTACCCTGCTGTTGTCAATGGCGCTTCCGGTGCTGGCACAGGAAACCACTGGCAACATTGAGGGCACCGTGTCGGATGCAACCGGCGCACGCCTTCCGAACGCCAGCGTCAAAGTCGAGGGCGCAGCCTTTTCCAGAACCGTCACGGCCAATGGAGAAGGTTTTTACCGCATTCTCCAGGTTCCGCCTGGCACATATAAAATAACGGTCTCAGCATCCAATTTCAGCAGTGCCATTGCTGAGTCGGTCACGGTGGTTCTCGGCAAAACCACGGAACTGAGTTTCTCTCTGAAATCAGGTTCAGTCGCGGAAGCTGTGACCATCACCGGCGAAGACATTGCTCGCATTGATCCGGCTGACAACAAAATTCAGACCAATATCACCGCCAGGGTCATTGATGCGCTGCCAAAAGGCACTAATATGACCAGCCTGCTCAAGATTTCTCCGGCAGCGCGCGCTGAATCCAGAAGCGGTCAGTTCCAGGTTGACGGAGCCAGCGGTTCCGAAAACAGCTTCATCATTGACGGTCAGGAAGTCAGTAACTTCCGGACGGGTGTCATCAACTTCAACAACAATATCCCGTTCCAGTTCGTCCAGGAAATTCAGATCAAGACCTCCGGGTTTGAAGCTGAATTCGGCGGCGCCACGGGCGGTGTGGTCAACGTGGTGACCAGGGGCGGATCGAATGAATGGCACGGCGAAGGCGGCATTCAGTTTGAGCCGAATGCCCTGTGGGCCGGCCCGCGTGCGTTCCTCTATTCGTACAGAACCGGTTCCGGTGCGACTTTCTCACAGACGAACTCTTACCTGAAGGCGGACAAGGACGACTTCAATAACCTTTATCCGGCCTTTGGCATCGGCGGTCCGATTGTCAAAGATCGGCTCTGGTTCTTCACCAGCTATGCGCCGCAGATCTTCCACACGACGCGACTCGTGCGCCACTTTGCCCCGGCGGCCAATCCGCTGGCTAATGCGCCGACCGCGACGCAAACCTACACGCTCAATGATCGCCAGGAATACTGGCAGTCCCGCCTGGACGCTTCGCCGTTCAATTCGCTGCGTCTGACCGGGACGTTTACCTGGAATCCCTACATTCGTGAGGGCAACATTCCGGACGGCAACATTACAATTGGCGGCGCTCCGCCGTCAGTGAATTTTGGCGGTTCAATCGGCACTCTGACCGGCAATCAGTTGACGGATCGTCAGGGTGGTCGTCAGAACGCCAACAACGTGACGACCCAGGCGGTCTGGTCGCCGACCAGCAACTTTATTGCTTCGTTCCGTTTCTCGCGCGGGTTCCTGAACGAAAAGCTTGGCGGTTACTTTATTCCCAATGTGACCCGCTTCATTTGTACGGGGGCGGCAGCTTCTGCGGTGCCGGCCAATGCGGGATGCTCCTTTGGCTTCCAGAACGTTCCCTCGAACAGCCAGATTAACAAGGACGCTTCCGTTCGCCTCAATTTCGAAGGCGACGCGAGCTACATTCTCAACAATTTTGGCGGACGCCACGAATTCAAGGGTGGCTATCAGAACGCCAGGGTGACCAACGATGTGGATCGTGGTTACGCTGCGTTGGGCATTGTCCAGCTTTACTACGGCTACACGATCAATGACCTGACCGGCAGAGATGATTCAGTGACGGCGAATTCAATCGGCGCCGGCAGACTGATCCGGTTCGGAACCGTGGGGATGGCCAGCAACCGTGCACAGTCCATTTACCTTCAGGACCGGTGGCAGCCCTTCCGCCGCCTTTCGATCAACGCAGGTGTCCGGTTTGAAAAAGAAGACCTGCCCTCCTTCAACGGCTTTGCACCGCCGATCAACTTCGGCTGGGGCGACAAGGTGGTTCCGCGCCTCGGCTTTGCCTACGATCTGTTTGGCAATGGCAAGACGAAACTCTTCGCCAGCTACGGCCAGTTCACGGATCGCCTGAAGTTTGAACTGCCGCGTGGTTCGTTCGGTGGCGATTTCTACCGGATTGATTACTTTGAACTCTTCCCGGACAGTGGCGCCTACACGAACTTTACGATGGCCCGGATTCTGGGTAACAACCCGGATGTGCTGGGCGGCAAATGTCCGATCAACAATCCGAGCGGGCTGACCCGTTGCCAGTACGATTACCGGATTGCCTCCAACAATCCGAGCAGCACCATTTTCGACGGTAAGGTGGACCCGAATCTGAAGCCGTTCCGCCAGGCCGAATTCACGGTCGGCGCCGAGCGTCAGATTTCAGACAACTACCTGCTCAGCGTTCGTTACACGCACAAGAACCTGCTGAGCGCCATTGAAGATGCCGGCTTCCCGACGCCGGAAGGCAGTGAAGCCTACATCATCGGCAACCCCGGATCAGGGCTGCACGCCCAGGTCGCCAAAGAGTTCGGGTATGCCAAGACGACCAAGCCGGAGCGTATTTACGACGCGCTCGAAGTCAGACTTGATCGTCGCTTCTCGAAGAACTACTTCTTCAATATGGCGTACACCTTCAGCCGTCTGTATGGCAACTACTCCGGTCTGGCCAGTTCAGATGAAGCCGGGCGCACCTCACCGGGTGTGAACCGCTTCTTCGACCTGCCGCACATCGGTTTCACGGCTGACGGCAAGTCAGACAGCGGTCGCCTGTCAACGGATCGTCCGCATGTTTTCAACCTCTATGGCGCTTACAACTTTGACTGGTTCGGCAAGGTGCGTGGCAGCGGCACGCAGTTCTCGCTCTTCAGCACCGTCCAGTCGGGTGTGCCTGTCACAAGCTATTACTCGCTGTATGCAGCGGCAGTCCTCTATGAACGTGGCGACCTCGGACGCACTCCGGTCTACACGAACACGGATTTCGCCATCCAGCACACGTACAAGTTTGGCAGCAACGAACGCTACGGGCTGATCTTTGATTTCAACGTGCTGAACCTCTTCAACGAGGCCAACACGCTCTATCTGGTTGACACCCCGGCGGCGATCAACCCCAGCCTCGGAACGCTGGGTCTGCCTGCCACGGTCACCAACGAACCGCAGGCCCTCAATTACATCCTGACGAACGGCATTCGGGCGAATGTGGATGCCTACCTGAACAGTTCGACGGCCCCGCAGCGGCGCAATACCGCTTACGGGCTGCCGAACAGCTTCCAGAGTGGTCGTCAGGTTCGTTTTGGCGTTCGCCTGACCTTCTAAACAGAAGGATCAAGCTCTAACCAAAAGCCCGTCTGGCCAACCAGACGGGCTTTTTTTTCGGCGGACAGTCGGTTTCAACCGGGCAGATTGCGTGGAGGGTACAGTACGCGAGCGTCAGCGAACGCCCTGGTACAGCGGCTACAGGCGCTCGCGTACTGTCCCTCTCCATCTCCACTCTCGTGCAGGGGCGCTCGCTGACGCTCGCCTGCTGGACCCGGCACGCAGCGGTGAACCGACCATCTCGCAGTTCTTTCCAGGGCCATCCGTGCTGGAGCAGTTTTCAAATGCCAGCCAGAGAGAGACGAATCAGTTCGTTTTTGCTTTTTCTCGCAACCTGCGGATCAGATTGCGGATATTTTCAGCATCGCGGGCGTCGGACGCTTTTTTCAGAAACAGTTCCAGTTCATCTGCTGCTTCCCGGTAACGTTTGTTGTTGCTGTAATACTGCGCCAGATGCATATGAACATCAGCCGGAATGTTGCTGCCGCCCAGTTCATATGAGCGTTTCAGATGCGGTTCCGCTTCAGCGCCCTTTCCGGTTTTGACCAGCGCCAGCCCCAGATAGAAATGCTCGAAGGCGGCATTCGGTGAGTCAGGCGCAAGGATGAGCGCCCGCTTCAGGGCCGCGATGGCTTCCGGCCACTCTCCGGCCTGATAATGAACCACCCCCATGCCGTAATAGCAGGAAGTGCCAGCGTTGTTAACTTCCAGCGCCTTCAGCAGCGTCTGGCGCGCCAGATCATACTTTCCCTGCCTGATGTATTCGAGGCCGAGCCGTTCAAGCGCCAGGTAATAAGTCGGGAAAATCTGGATAGCCTGCTTCAGTTTTTCGATGCCGCCATTCAGGTCCTTGCCGGACTCCAGGATTTCCACGCCCTGCTCATAGTTCTTTTTCGCGGCATCCGGCACCTCCTGGGCAAAGGTGGTGCGGGCGCCGGATGGGATGTTACTCTTTTTACCTTCATTCTCAGCTCTGAGCACGAAATCCAGTTGTTCATTGTGAGAACCAGTGCCGCGCATCGTCGCCGGAATCAGTTCAATCCGCACCGTCTGCGAGCGGTAGGGTGTTCCGGCGGTGACAGGTCTGACCTGAAAAGTCCCGAAGGAAAGCCCCTGAAAGCTGTAGCGTCCGGTGCTGTCAGTCCGTGTTCGTTTCAGCACGCTGTCCACGTCGTTCAGCAATTCAACCCAGAGATCGCTGACGGGTTGACGCGCGGTGTTGGTGACGGTCCCGGTAATCATGTTTCGTTGAGCGAACGCGTTGACAGACAGCGCCAGCAGGCTGATAAAAACGGCGAGCAACAGTCTGATTCGATCTTGCATGGTAATGACCCCCGTCAGAATTACCGATTGTCCTTCGGCTCTGTTGGTTTTTGTAATTTGATGTCAGTTTCGGATGAATCAAAATGCCTGAAGTTACTGAACTCAAACCACACATCGTTGTTCAGCCCCTGAAACAAGCGCGCATCGCCGCCTGAATTGAGGCGAATCAGCGCGGGTGCCCAGACGCCGTTGCTGAGGCGTTGCTGCTGATAAACCAGGTGCGGCGCACGTGGCGCAAGGGCCGTGGCGGAGCCTGAGACCTGTCCTTCGATGCGGATCAGCACCCTGTCAGCGGCGTCAATCCAGATGCTGCCGGCCATGTTTTGCAACCATTTCTTTTCCGGTGTGAGCTGAGCGTCCGCGCGCAGGTGATAATCCAGCACAATCGTTTCGCGCCCATCCAGCAGCACGAGGCGTGGCGCGGTAAAATCGCAGGCGCTGAAAAAATGCGCCGGGTTGATTGCCAGATAAATCTGTTTGCCCTGAATGAAGCCTTCGATTCCGGCCCCCCAGTAACCGGACTGTTGCCTGGCGGCCTCAATTGCAGCCTGATGTTTTTCCTCTTCGTTTCTGATCAGGGCGGCAGTGGCCTGTTTGCGATCCAGTTCGACACGGTCAATGGTCGCCCGCGCGCCATTCATGCTGATTTGCACCAGCGCGTGCTGCCCTCTGACCGGATAGGCCTCGTAATCCCTGAATTCTTCTGCGCGCAGCCGACCTTTTTTATCGAAGGTCCGGCGGACTTTGCGCAGCGAATAGGTGTATTCGCCCAGCCGCTGTGAAAGCAGCGCGCCATTTTTTTCTGTTTCTGCGATCAGGCGGGCGGGCGAGAGTTCGACCGGCCTGGCGGTATTGGTCGCCACCAGCGCCAGTTCGCTGATGCGGTCAGTGGGCGCAGCCAGGGTGCTGTTCAGGGCTTTTATCCCGTCATCGGCTTCTTCCTGCTGTGCCGCGATGCCACGCACCTTGAAGGTGATTGACTCTTCTGCCGTCGCCCCGGCCTGTTGCACGACAGTGCGCAACTGATAATCGCCCGATTCCAGCCCTCTGGTCGGCATCCCTGCCGAAAAGGTAATCAACCCTTTTTCATCCGGCGGTGGCAGTGACGGGGCGGTGGTCGCCACCACCCGGCCATTCAGCAGCAGTTCGATCCGCAATCCGGGCGCAGGCTGCGTCAGGTCAGGATAGATGCCAAGGTAAAAGAGAATTTCTTCGCGCTGCTGCGCAACAATGACTTCAGCCGTATCCGGGATGATTTTGACCCCGTTCACAAACAGCGGATTTTCCGGTTCGATCTCATCGCTGGCGGCTGCTTCGACGCGCCTGACCAGATACAGACTCCCGGTTTTGAGGCTGGCACTGGTGCTGGTCACAGTAAAGGGTCGGCGGCCAGTGCTGAACCGGTTTCCCTGCTGATCGTGAATCACGCTTTCCAGCGTGTAACTGCCCGGCGGAAGCCAGCAGTGACGCACCAGGTAAGCGCTGGCTTTGCCAGCCTCTGCAATTTGCGCGGCAGGAATATTCAGTTGATAAGCGTCACTGAACTTTTGCACGACTTCATTTCTGGCGTTTTTGATGATCGCCATCATGGCAAAGCTGAGCGGCCAGGCCTGCTTCGTCTTGTCTGCCTGCGGCAACAACCCTGCCAGCGGCGCTTCAACCATCAGCACCTGATGCTGCTCATTCTGCCGCTGCTCGAAATGCAGCACAGTGACGCGGTGATCAAAATCGTGCGGGATAACCGGATTATTCAACGCGGCCAGCATCGGCGCCTCAAACGTGAGTGTCGGTTTACTGGCAGAAGCGGGAACTGCGAAATATCCGTTCCGGGTGATCGGCCTGAGGCCGGAACGGGAAAGTCGGACGGTGATCTGCCGGAACTTTCCGTCCAGTTCCGGCCTGGCCGGGCTGTAGGAAACAGCATAGTAAATGCCGAGTTCACTGACGGCCTGTTTGACCGCAGTGCTGATGTCGTTAACGCTCTGGATCACGCTGCCGCCGGTGCTTTCGGTCAAATCGTTGAGCGGCCCTTTTTTGTTGAGTTCCTTCTGCCGTCCGATCACTTCGGCCCGCGAAAATGCACTGCGCGGGTCAAAAGCTGCGGTGCCGCCCGCATTTCTGCCCTGGAAGGAATCGAAGGGGTCTCTGGCCCCGACGGTACCAGAGCCGGGGCTTTGCGTGGCGTTAATGACGGTCGAAGTTTCCAGCCGACTGTTGACGCCGCCCGTGCCGGCCAGCGTCTGTCGCGTATTGATGGCATAGAAGGTCAGATTGGCCTGGTTGGCGGCGCTCACAACATTGCGCAGGATTTCTGACAG
>CAYWDW010000024.1:0-16872 GCA_964457105.1 uncultured Heliobacteriaceae bacterium | reverse complement strand
CAGACGGAAATAACGGAACAAACGAAACCAGGCCGATTCAGCACAGGGCTGGACTCCGTTCCTTCCGTTATTTCCGTTTGTTCCGTCATCTCTCTTCCGGCTGGTTCTTTCGCTTGAGCTTAAGCCGGAACTCCGCACGCCGCTTCATTCAGGAAGAATCTGCCGGAGCAGAAAAGAAGCCCTGCACTTCCTCAAACAGAGAAACTTGACTCAGCCCATCTGCCCGCCTAATCTCGCCTGCGATGTTTGCCGAAGTCGCCATTCCTCTGCACGTGCATCAGACGTTCACCTATGTGCTGCCGGAAAGTTTTGCCGCGCAGGCCGCGCCGGGCTGCCGCGTCCTTGTGCCGCTGGGCAAACAACTCATCACCGGTTACATCACCGACCTGCACGCGACGCTTGAAGAAGCGGGCATTGACGCCGAAAACACCGAAGTCAGATTCGTCGAGGAACTTTTTGACACCGAGCCGCTCGTCACCGCTGAAATGCTCGAACTGACGAAGTGGATTGCCGATTATTACTTTGCGCCCTGGGGCGAAGTCATCAAGGCCTGCCTGCCCGCAGGCATCAACGCCGAAGCTGAAACCATCGTGTCAATCACGAATGAAGGCCGCGCCGCGCTTGCCGCGGCAATGGCAAAGCGCAATCAGCCGACCACGAAAATTCAGGCGCTCGCCGCGATTGCCGAAGAAGGCCTGCTCGATGCCCGCCTCCTGGCCCGGCAATTCAATAAGGTCCGAGCCGGCGCCATCATCCGCGAACTCGAAAAATCAGGCTGGATCACCGTGCAACGGCAGATGCAGGACGCGGCGGTGAAACCGAAACGGCAGCAGGCGGTGAGGTTGCAGATGGCAGATGGCAGATGGCAGATGGCAGCGCAGAACAACGCCGTAGCGAAAGTAAGCCACGCGGGTGAAGACAAGCTGACATCTGCCACCCCAAAGCTGCAATTAAGCGAGCAGCAGAAGCGGGTCATCGCCGTTCTTTCAGCTTCGCCTGAGCCGCTCGCGCTCGCTGAGCTGACCGAATCAGCCGATGTCAGCGCCTCGGTCGTCAAAACGCTCGAACGCAAAGGCGTCGTTGAAATCTTCACCCGCGAAGTCCGCCGCGATCCGCTCGCGCATCTCAAAAACCTTGCGGCTGATGACCTGACACTTTCACCAAAACAGCAGACGGCGCTTGAGGCGATCAAAGCCAAACTTGATGAAGCAAAGTATGCCGCCTTTCTGCTGCACGGCGTGACGGGCAGTGGCAAGACTGAGGTTTACATTCGCGCCATGCGCGCCGCGCTCGACAAGGGCCGGACCGCGCTGATGCTGGTGCCTGAAATTTCGCTGACGCCGATGTTCGCCCGCCGCCTGAGCGCGCATTTCGGCGACGGCGTGGCCATCCTGCATTCGTCGCTGTCTGAAGGCGAACGCCTGGATGAATGGAATCGCATGCGGCGCGGCGAAGCCCGCGTCTGCATCGGCGCGCGCTCAGCCGTCTTCACGCCGCTTGAAAACCTGGGCGTCATCATCGTGGACGAGGAACACGAGGCGGCTTACAAGCAGGACGAATCGCCGCGCTATCACGGACGCGACACCGCGATTATGCGCGCGCTCAAAGCCAGCGCCGTCGTCATCCTCGGCAGCGCGACGCCTTCGATGGAATCGTTTTACAACGCGCAGACGGGCAAGTATCAGTACATCGAAATGAGCGAGCGCATCGGTGGCCGCGCCCTCGCCAGGGTCGAAGTCGTGGACCTGCGCCAGGTCTTCGCGCGTCACGGCAAACAGCAGGTCTTTTCGGACGAAATGAAAGAGGCCATCCGCGACAATCACGAGCGCGGCAAACAGACGCTCGTGCTGCTTAACCGGCGCGGCTTTTCGACCTTTCTGCTCTGCCGCAGTTGCGGCCATCGCGCCGCCTGTCCGAACTGCGACGTGACGCTGACTTATCACAAATCCGATGCCCGCCTGACGTGTCATTACTGCGGCCATCAGGAGCGCGTTCCGCGCAGTTGTCAGAACTGCGACGGCCCGTACATTCATTACGTCGGCGAAGGCACCGAACAGATTGAAGCCCTGCTCAAAGAGATGTACCCGCAACTGCGCATTGCGCGACTCGACCGCGACACGACGCGCAAGCGTGGAGCTTTTGAACGGCTGCTCGGTCAGTTTGCGATTGGCGATCTGGATCTGATGGTCGGCACGCAGATGATTGCCAAAGGCCACGACTTTCACAACGTCACGCTGGTCTGCGTCATTTCAGTTGACGCCGGCCTGGCCATCCCTGACTTTCGCTCAGCCGAACGCACCTTTCAGTTGTTAACTCAGGTGGCCGGACGCGCCGGACGCGGCGCCGAGCCGGGCCGCGTGATTTTGCAGAGCTACCATCCCGAACATTACGCGCTCGAATACGCGAGCGATCAGAATTACGAAAAGTTTTATCGCCACGAAATTCACTTTCGCCAGGAGATGCGCTACCCGCCCTTTGTCGCGCTCATCAACGTCCTGATTCATCACAGCGAATACGCCAGGGCCGCCACCGTCGCCGCCGAATTCGCCCGCCTGCTCAAGACTGCTGACACCGACCGCGCCCTGAGAATCTCAGGCCCTGCGCCCGCGCCCCTGTCCCGCCTCAAAGGCGAACATCGCCTCCAGGTGCTGATCAAAACCCGCAACCGCCGCGTCGCCCGCGAAGCGCTCGATGCGGCCATGCTCGGCCTGAAGGAAGCGGGGTACGATTTGCGGATGCTGAATGTCGAGGTTGATCCGGTGAGTCTGATGTAAAACGGGCTGCCCGAATTGCCCGCGCGGCCTGTCAATGCTGACAATCATGGGTAGAATCAGACTGCTGTTACCGGAGAAAGGAGACGATTTGTCATGAGCACGATCCAGGAGGCTGAGAAGTTACTGGCGGGCATGACTCGGGCAGAAAAGGCGCAACTGTTGCAACTGGTCGTGCGTGATCCCGGTGATGCATTTCCCGGCGTTGAAAGTACGCCGGGTGTTTGCGGCGGCACGGCGCGAATTGTCCGCACGCGCATTCCCGTCCGGGTACTCGAACAAGCACGACGCCTGGGCGCAAGTGAAGCCGAACTGCTGCGGGCGGATCCTGCTTTGCGGGCGGAAGACCTGGCGAATGCGTGGGCTGATGCCCGCTCACACCGGGAAGAAATCGAACTGGAGATCAGTGAAAATGAGGAAGACTGAGTGATGGCGCGTTTTTATTCAAACGAGAACTTTCCGCCTGCGATACATTGAAAACGCTGCTGCCCGGCTGCTCTGTTGTGAGAAAATCCATTTGAGGTGATGCGATGATGAATGTCAGTGAATTGAAGGTCAATCTCCCGCCCGGTCTTTCTGTGGATGAAGCCAGGCTGCTGCTGGCAATCAAACTTTACGAAGCGGGCAAAGCCACGATGGGTCAGGCGGCCAGGCTCGCCGGATATTCCAGACGAACCTTTATCGAAGTACTGGGTCGGTATCAGATTCCAGTGTTCAATTACTCGCCGGGTGAACTGCGTGAGGAACTGGGCCTGTGAAGGAACCGATTGTTATTGACAGCACCTGCCTGATTGGACTGGAACGAATCAGCCAGCTTGATCTGTTGCCTCTGCTGTTTGATCCGGTAACGATTCCACCAGAAGTCGGGCGGGAATTCGGCAACCAGTTCTCATGGCTCAGGGTGCAGGCTCCGTCTAATCAGTCACTTGTTGCAGCTCTGAAATTGCTGGTTGATGACGGGGAGGCCGAAGCTATTGCGCTGGCGGCTGAACTCAGCTATCGGCTTGTCTCTGACGACCGGCAGGCCCGTATCGTGGCCAGACAAATCGGACTGTCTCTGATTGGCACTATTGGGATCCTGATCAAAGCCAAAGAAGCGCAGCTTGTTCCTGCCATCAACCCGCTCATTGACGAACTTGAACTGAACGGTTTCTTCCTCAGTCCTGCCTTGAAAACAGAAGCTCTGCGTCTGGCCGGAGAGTAATCAACGACCTTGCTCCTGCCGCGGTCCCGCAATTCGGCTGGCCAGAAGTTGTGCTTCATGCTGCGCCCGGCTGATGACTGCGGATTCATCGAGCGTCAGCAGTTTGCGGTCGCGCATAACGATCTGTCCGTCAATGATGACCGTTTCGACATTCGTGCGGTCGGCGGCGTAAACGATGGTCGAAACCAGGTCGGGGTGCGGAGTCGTGTGCAGGTGACTGAGGTTGAGCAGTTGCAGGTCGGCGCGCTTGCCCGTTTCGATGCTGCCGATTTCAGCTTCAAGGCCGAGGGCGCGCGCGCCGTTGATGGTGGCCATCCGCAGCGCAGTCAGCGCCGGCAGCGATTGCGGGCCGCGCCGCACTTTTTGCAGCAATGCTGCCGTGCGCATTTCGGTGAACATCTCCAGGCGGTTGTTGCACGGCGCGCCATCGGCTCCGAGCGAAACTGAAATTCCCTGCTCCAGCATTTCGGCAATCGGCGCGAGGCCCGAAGCGAGTTTCAGATTCGATGACGGGCAGTGCGCAACGTGCGTGCCGGTTGAGCGCAGAATTTCAAATTCGCTCGCGTCCAGGTGAACGCAGTGCGCCAGCACGACGTTGGGCGCAGCCAGTCCGACGGCGTTCAGGTAAGCGATGTTGCGCTGCCCGGTGCGGCTTTCGACGATGGCAATCTCTTCGCGGTTTTCTGAGGCGTGCGTGTGAACCAGCACCTGATGCCGACGTGACAACTGCGCGACACGCTCAAGCAGGGGGCGCGTGCAACTGACCGCAAAGCGCGGCGCAAAGCAGTAACGAATCCGCCCGTCAGCGCGCTTGTGCCAGCGCGCGAGCAGTTCCAGCGATTCGGCAATCGCACCCGCCGTCTCTTCCTGCAACGCGGCGGGCACGTTTTCACCGGCATCCATCAGGCATTTGCCGACCGTGGCCCTGAAGCCTGTTTCTTCGACCGCGCGAAACACGGCTTCGGTGTGATTGACGGTCTCCATCGTCAGCGCACAGGTTGTGCCGCCGCCGATCAGTTCCGCAATGCCCAGCCGCGCCGCAGCGTCGAGCGAGGCGAACGAATGCGCCGCTTCCAGCGGCCAGACGCGATCCCTGAGCCAGTCAATCAGCGCCAGGTCATCAGCCGCGCCGCGAAAGAGCGTCTGACACAGATGCACATGCGTCTGCACAAAACCGGGCAGCAGCACGCGACCGCGCGCTTCAATCACTGCATCGGCTTCGGCAGATGAAATGGCCGAACCGAGGTGAACGATGCGGCGATCACGAATCAGCACGTCACCAGTCAGAATGCGGTGGTGCTGATCGAGGGTAATGATGGTGGCTTCTTTGATGAGCAGACTGCGGTTCATTCGGGTCACTGTCCTGCGGGGACTGAGTTCTTTTCGTTCAATTGCCGCCGGACAGTTTACACGAACTGCGAAGCAAAGCGGCACCCTGGCACAGGCAACAGGGTCTATTGATTCTCGGCTGTGGGTAATCCCGGCCTGGTCTTTCAAAGGAAAATTGAGGAAAGGAAAATCGCTTCGCCTGATTTTCCTTTCCTCAATTTTCTTTTTTCTGCCACTTTTGGTTTTCACCGCCCATCCGGCGGGCGACAGGCCGAGAATGAATAGACCCTGCACAGGCAATGATGCCTGACCCGGCACAGCCTGCTGCATTACCGGCTGTGTTGTGACCTCACGGCCCTGAGCGCCTGCCCGAACTGACAATGGCCGTCGCCTTCGCTGATGAAAGCATCGGCGTGCAGCACGCGGTCGAGCGCAAAGAGGCTGAACAACTCGTCACCGCGCACCACTTCAGCGAGCGGCTGGCGCGTGGACATGGCAAAGCCTTCGCTTTCGCCGCGCCGCAGATTGCCGTGCGTGGCGCGCAGCGTGGCGACGGTATCGAAAAACCGATTGCCGATGTACCAGCCGTCTTCGCAACTGACGATCACATCGGCCAGCGTGTCTACGTGCGCGCTGAGGCTGTCAAAGATGCGGCGCAGCGGATCAACATACTGATGCCGGCTCGTGGCGCGCAGCCAGGCAGATGCCGCAGCAAACCCGGCAGCGTCAATTTCACCCGCAGCGCGCAGGTCCTGCACGATTGCATTCAGCGCCAGCGGATCGCCGCTGATGGCTTCGTATTTGAAACGTTGTGATTGCGCGGTGAGGCGCGCCGTGCCGCGACGACTGACAACAATGATGCGTCGCGCATCGGCATTATCACTGTACGGCATCAGGTAAGCGGCGAAATCAATGCCGGGCGCGCGGGCGCTGATGTCGGCGACGGCGGCTTTGTTTTCAGCGGCAGTGAACAGCGCGCCCGAACCGATCAGGCCGTATTTCGGCAGCACGATGCCGTTTGGCTGCGTCAGGCTCTTTTCAAAAACGAAGCCTGCCTGTTCAAGCGGCGTGTTGAGATCAACCTTGCGATAGGCTGTGAAGTCGTTGCCGTGATCTGAAAACATTTCGACTTCGAGCTGCCCGCCTGATTCAGCGCGCAGTTCCTCGATGGCGCGATCCAGCGACCGCAGAAAGTTTTTCTGCGCTTCCCTGCCGCCGAGGTGCGCCAGGCCGTCGGTTTCGCCAATGTAGCCGATGAATTCCTGCGCGGTTGAATGTCGAAACGAACGCTTCAGCGCCAGCAGCTCAAGCTGCGCCACGATCATTGCGCCCACCGGCGCGGCCACGTAACCGAGCGCGCCCTTGAGGGCCGGAGCGTGATAATCAAACCCGGCGCGCCACGTTCCGCGAATAAAGCTGCCGCCGCTCAAACGCCCCTGAATGCCGCCGCTCAGGCGGTTGTGTTCACGGTCATAAAAATGATCTTCGTAACCGGGCGAAACATTCGCGTGCAGGATTTCAACCATTGCCGGATTGGTGATTGACGGGAAAGTCGAAACCTGGCGGGCCGGCGCGTGAAAGCGCCTGAAGCGGCCTTCAGCGCGCAGTTCAGCCATCACCTGATAAGGCACGCCGTCAAGCGCAAGGACCAGTCGCTGCGGCGAATGCGCAACCCGATCCTTCAGCCACAGCGCTTGAAACAGCGGCGTCAGACAACAGGCCACAAGATAGAGCGGCAGGAAGGCGCGCCACCAGGTCAGAGATTTCATGTCACTTTGCACTGATTACAAGCCGACCGTTGCGACGCAGTGAACAGCGCGCCGCCGGAACTCTGGCAGTTGCGCCGCACACGCGCCACAGCGAGCATCCACAGTAGTTTTCTGTGCATCACGCCCCCCCGATTAATCGAGACTGGAGATAATCGCCCACAGCACCAGCAGCGTGACGCCCGCGCCAATCGCTGCGCCGATGGCAATTTTGGCTCCGGTCGAAAGGTTGTTGCCTTTGACGCTTTGCACATCGGGATAAGCAACCTGGGTGGCGCGTCCGTTTTTCAGATCAGTCACCGTGAAATGTTCATCGGTGATCTCGCTGATGAAGCCATTCAGTTTTGTTTTATCGCGCAGCTTTATTTGCACGCGAGCCTGCGGCCCCGTGCCCAGCCCGGCAATGCCGCTTCTGACTTTTGCCATCAGCGCCGCCGCCTTCTCTTCCTTCGACGCGGCCTGCGCTGTGGGCAGGCTGAATGCGGTAATGAGAACCGCGCTGAGTAACAGGCAGATGTTTTTTCTGAACATAACTTTGCTCCGACTCTGTGCGACAAGCTGGTGAGCTTGTCGTCGTGGTTGCTCAACGGCTGCTGGCAAATGACAACGCCTGGGCCGTGTGGCTTCAGTTACTGGCAATGACCACCAGCATCACCGTCGTCACTACGCCAATGGCGGCCAGCGAGCCGATCACGACTCCGGCGGCGATGTTACCGGCATTGCCTTTTTCAGAAATGCCTTTGATGTCGCTGTAACGCACTTCGCGGGAAGTGACTTTGCCTTGCGCCACAAACTGCACGGCAAAATGTTCGTCACTGATTTCGGCAATCCGGCCTTTGATCTTTTCGCCGGATTTGAGTTTGACGGTGACGTTTTTGCTGGTGCCCCATTCGACGACTCGCTTTTTCAAGGCCTCTTCCTTTGCGGCATCCGCCGTCGCCGTCTGCGCCAGCGCCGGAGCCGTCAGCAGCAGCAGGCACAAGGCGAATGAAGTGAGATGTCTCAACATAAAATTCCTTTCGATTCAGGGTAAATGACAAAGCGACCGCGCCACGTCAGGCCGAACCCGCAAGCCATCCGTGAACCGGCTCAGTGCTGAAGCAGCGCGGCCCGATCAGAATTTCTGAGCGATGACACTTTCCAGGCTGAGCAACAGCAATGCCAGAAAAATCAGCGCAGAAAAATGTTGTCAGCAGCGGTATTGACAGGCGTGAAAGTGAAATCAGGCGGGCCGTGTCGCCGGAAAATTGCGTCAGGTGTCGGATGAATCCTGCGCTTCGTCGTCGGTGATGACGTAGCGGCGGCTGAGGCCCAGGTCTTTGAGTTTCTGTTGCAGGCTCTGACGGTGCATACCGATGCGTTCAGCGGCGCGCGTGACGTTGCCGCCGGTTTCGGTCAGGCAGCGTTCGATGTAGGCGCGCTCGAATTCGCGGCGCGCTTCGCGGAAGTCTTCAAGGTAAGGAATGCTGAGATGAGTGTTCGATTCAGCCGCCGGTGACGCCGCGCGCACAGCGGCAGCCGCGTCTTTGCTGGTTTGAATTTCTTCGGGCAGATCGGCGGTCTGCAACGTTTCGCCGTCGGCCAGCACCGCGCCGCGTTCGATGGCGTTGCGCAGTTCGCGCACGTTGCCGGGCCAGTCATAAGCGGCGAGGCGCGTGATGGCTTCGCGGCTGACTTCGCGGCAGGTCAGGTTGTATTTTGCGGCGTATTTTTGCAGGAAGTGTGCGGCAAGCAGCGGAATGTCTGCGCGGCGTTCGCGCAGCGGTGGCAGCGCGATCTGCACCACGCGCAGGCGGTAATACAAATCCGAACGAAATTTTTCAGCGGCAATGTCGGCTTCAAGGTCCCGATTGGTCGCGCTGATGACGCGCACGTCAACCGGAATCGAATGCGCACTGCCGAGGCGTTCAACTTTTCTTTCTTCCAGCACGCGCAGCAGCTTGGCCTGCGTGGTCGCGCTCATATCGCCGATTTCGTCCAGAAAGATCGTGCCGCCGTGTGCCAGTTCAAACTTGCCTTTGCGCTGCGCCGCCGCGCCGGTAAAAGCGCCGCGTTCGTGGCCGAACAGTTCTGATTCGATCAGTTCACCGGGCAGCGCGGCGCAGTTCATGGCAATGAATGCGCCCCGGCGACGATGCGCGCTGCGGTCGTGAATGGCGCGGGCCACGAGTTCCTTGCCCGTCCCCGATTCGCCGCGAATCAGCACCGTCACGTCCGTAGCCGCGACTTTATTGATCAGATCGTAAACGCGGCGCATCGGCTCGCTGCCGCCCAGCAGATCGCCGATGCCCTGAGCGGCTTTGAGTTCCTCTTTGAGCCTTTCGTTTTCGCGGCGCAGCGCGTGCGCTTCGAGCGCGTTTTTGACGACCAGCCGCAGCTCATCAACCTCAAACGGCTTGGCCAGATAATCGTAAGCGCCGGCCTTGATCGCCTCGACTGCCGTGCGTTCAGACCCGTGCGCCGTAATCATCACGACGGGCGGCGCGTCTTTCATCGCCGCCAGTTCACGCAGGTATTCAAGCCCACTCGTGCCCGGCAGATTGATGTCGAGCAGCAGCAGCTCAGGCCTGTCAGATGCAAGGCGTGAACGCGCTTCAGCGACGCTGCCAGCTTCACTGACCTCATAAGTTTTCAGCGCGCGCCGCATGCCGTAACGCGCGGCTTCTTCGTCGTCAACGATCAGAATTTTGTACTCAGCCATGCTGGAAAACTTCCGATTCAATATTATGGTTCTGCGATTCTGCCTGCCAGGTGGCATCTGTCACTTGCACCGGCAGGGTCAGAACAAAACTTGTGCCACGCTCGCCGTCAACCGGGCTGATGAGGGCGATGCTGCCGTCGAGTTCGCGGATGCGGCGGGCGACGATGGCGAGGCCGAGGCCCGTGCCGCGCTGCTTCGTGGTGAAAAACGGCGCGAAGACTTTTTCCTGCATCGCGCGCGGAATGCCTGCGCCATCGTCAGTGACGCTTATGCGCAGGCGGTGATCGGCTTCAAGGCGGCTTTCGATTCTGACCTGACCGCTGTCGGCCTGCACAGCGTTGAGCAGCAGGTTGCTGATGACTTCTTTCAGCGCAGCGGCGGTTGCGCCGTCAAGCGCCGGGTCGGCGGTGAGCTGCGCTGAAATGCTGACTCCGCGCTCTTCGATTTCGGGGCGGGCAAGCGCGATGACGCCGTTGATAACTTCGCTCAGACGGGCGGGCGAGGCGGCGACGACGGCAGGGCGCGAAAAGCTGAGCAGTTGTGTGACGCTGCGGCTCAGGCGATCAATTTCGCCGTTGATCAGGTCAAGGTCGCGAGCGTATTCGCGGCTGACCTCTTCATCTTCGCGCATCACCTGCGTGATTGATTTGATGGCCGAAAGCGGATTCCTGATTTCGTGGGCGACGGTCGCGGCCATCTGACCGAGCGAAGCCAGGCGTTCGCGTTCAGCGAGGGCGCGTTCAAGTCTGACCTTGTCTTCCAGCAACTGCGAATTTTCGAGCGCGGCGGCAATGTGCCCTGACAGCACCGTCAGCACTTCGCGTTTGTCGGCGGTCAGATGCGGCGCCGGGCCGCTCACGGTCAGCAGTCCGACGATGCGGCCTTCGCGCCTGAGCACGTCGCAGTAAACCGCCCTGAGTTTGCCGAGCAGCGTTTCATCATCCACCTGCGACCACTGATGATTTTCAGCCAGCGCGCAGATTTCAGCCACCGCGCCGGTGGCCTGACTTGCCGGGGTGAGCTGAACGCCGCTGAGTTCAAGGGCTTCAGACAGGCGCTGTTCGATGAAAGCCAGCAGGTGCGACATTTCGCCGTAGCTGCTCGCGGCCTGGCCGACCTGCGCGACCAGTTCGCGGTACAGACCGACTTCGCGGACGAAGATGCGCCGGACGTAATGTTCAGTCAGACCGCGCAACGGCGCCGCCAGAAAGACCATCGCCAGAATCAGAATCGCTTCGATGACGCTGGCGCGCAGGCCGTAGCGAGCCGCCAGAAATTCGCTCAGCGTGCGAATGCCGTAAAGGTAAATCATCATCACCACGACGGCGACAGCGGCGTAAACCAGGCTTTGCCGGATGACGATTTCAAGATAGCGATAGCGGTAAATGTAATAAGCGATGATCGCCGTCGGCACGATGGAACCGAGCATGGCAATCGCTTCGACATAAGGGCCGATCACCGACCAGTGCCGCGCGCCGAAAATATAAGTCGTCAGATTCAGCGCACCCTGGATGGCCAGCACTGCGCCGAGCATCGTGAAAAAGCGGCGTTCACGCGGCCCGCTCAGTTTGTAACCGAGCCGGAAGCTGATGCCGGCGCATTCCCACAGCACGATCACCGACCAGAGCATAAACGCAAAGACCAGTGAAAACGGCGTGAATGGCAGCTTCAGATTCGACAGGCGTTCGACCGGATGAAGGTAAGGCTCGCTCCACATCTGCACAACCACCCAGGGCAGCAGCACAAGCGGCGCGTAGCCGAACCAGATGAAGGGCGTCATCAGACGGCGGGGCGCGCCTTCATCCATCAGTTCCCACACGCGCATCTGCGCGTGAAAGCCGAGCGGCGCCAGCAGCGCGAGCGCCGCATAGGCGATGACGTGGCCTGACTTCAGCCACCACAACGCGCCCGGCACCTGAAGCTGTTCATAGATGGTGGCGATGAAATTGCCGAGATGCCAGAACCCGACACACGCGCCCAGGCTGAGGACGACGCGTTCGACCGCGCGCAATCCGCCGCGCCGGAGAAACAGCCAGCACAGATAAAGGTGCAGCGCCGCGCCCGTCGCAAAGCCGACCAGTTTGAGAATGGCGAGTGGAGACATAAAAGACTGACGGGGAGACGGTGGGACCGGGCGAAGGGGCGAAAACAATTTACGTCTCGCCCCGCTGCCCGGTCTCGCCGTCTCCCCGTCTGCTGTTCCGACTGTCCGGCTACTTCACTTCTGACATGGCCGCAATGTAACAGCCGCGCGCCGTCGCCGTCAGCGGGTCGCTCGCCATGCGGATTTCAGAAACCGGAATCGGGAAGTTGCTCGCCTTGAGCATCGTCTCGAATTTCTGCAAAAAGCCGCGCGGTTTGGCTGTGCCGCCTGAAAGCACAATAGGGATGGGGCGATCCATCTTCGGCAGGTTGCGCGAACTTTCAAAGGCCTCGCGCAAGCCTTCGATCAGAGTTTGCAGCACGTCTTCGTAATAGATGTGCAGCGCGCTTGAAATCTTGTCCTTCGGCGCGCGTGACAAATCCAGCGATTCTTCCTTGGTCAGCCGCACTTTGGTGATGCTTTCGTCCACCACCGCCGCGACGCTCGTGTCCACGTAATCGCCGCCCTTCGGCACGCTGAAGGTCAGCATCGGCACCGACAAAAATGACAGACAGACGTTGCACATGCCGCCGCCGCAACTGATGCCGATGCCGGTGAAGTTCTCGTCCTGCAGTTCCGAAAAGATGACGGCGAGTCCTTCGTTGATGGCTTTGGCCGTGTAGCCGAGGCCCTGCAGGATATTTTTCAGCACGGCTTCGTGATAGACGAGATTGGTGTCAGCGCCTTCGCCCCGGCCCGGCACGCTGAAGCAGAGCATTTCATTCTTGCGGGCGCGCGGCACGACCTTTTCAATAATCGCCTGAATGATCTGCTGCCCCATGACTTCCTGGGCATTGAGCACGCCGTGCTGCATCGGGCGGCGCGGCACGGCATTGAAGAAGCTGGCGAAGCGCTCCGAATCATTGCCGTAAACATAGAGATCCCTGCCGTTGCGGTAATAGACCATCTTGTTCTGCTGCATGATGGTCTCGGTCATCTTCGTCCAGGGGACTGTCACGAAGGCGTTAAGCTGCGTCTGCGCCTTGTGGCTGTTGTTGTCCGTCGCCAGCACAATCCGGCTGGTGCCCACATCAAGTCCGAGGGCGCTTGCTTCGCCGGTCTCCGGCGCGCCCGAGGCCTGTTTATTCTCTTCCATCTTTCCTCCGTTGTTTTTTGGCTTGTGCGGACGCATATCTCGCTCATCCGCGTGTGGTGATTTCACAGGGGCGGGGTTGACGTTTGTTATTCGGCCTGGGCCTGACCGTTCTCGCGCAGCCGACGCCCCAGGTCATATTGCTTCAGGTACACCTCGCGCATCTGCCGACGCAGCGCCTGCGGCTCCATCTTCAGGGCCGCCGCGCGCTGTTTGAACTCTTCGGTGGCCACCGCGACGCCCGGCCACAACGGGCCGCCGAGTTTGGCCAGCAGCGTGTCATCCCACGTGAAGCCGTATTCGCTGACCGTCACCGGCGCGATTTTGTACTTGTCTGAAACGCCCATCGCTTCAAACGGAAAATCACGCGCGCCGTCATAGTGAAAACAGATCTGCATCTTGTCAGGATTGACCGACACCAGGCCGTGCGTCACGCAGTTGACATCATCAATCTGATAAAGGCTGCGCAGCACCGCCGTCAGCAGCCGCCCGTTGATCAGTTGCGCTTCGGTCAGTTGTTCCGCCGTCCCGGCCTGCTGCATACTCGATTCAAAGCAGATGCCCAGAAAACTTTCATTCAGCCCGACGTAAAGATAGTTCTGATCGGCCCAGGCTGAATTGCCGGCGTGATGCGCGGCCTGCTGATCGCGGACCACGCGGTACACATTGCCGACGCGATCAATCAGGTAGTTATAAGCTCTGATCTTCTGAATGTAGCCCAGCAGCCCGCGAGTTCTGGCCTGGATGGAATCATTGTTATCCGGTTTGAACTCGACCATTTCATTTTCTGACGTGTGATAAATGATGCCGACCGGTTCGCGATAGACCCTGGTTTCAGCCGGGACTTCGGCTCCGCGCTTGAAGACATAATACTGGCGCGGATGATTGTCCACTTCGTAACTCGTCAGAATGCGCAGGCTGTTGCTGTACTGTTCATAGTCGGCTTCGCTTTTGACCAGCCAGACTTTTTCAGGTTTGTAATCCGGCAGGTATTCTGCCGGATTGGCCAGCACCGTGCCCGCACCGGCGGAATTCTGGCCGGAAGTGCGGGAGCGCGCCGCCACGTAATCATTGACGTTGCGCGCCGACCACATCACCAGCAGATACAACCCGAAGAGCGCGAGCGCCGCCACGCCGACGCCTGCGCCGTAAAAGAGGTAGCGGAGTTTGTAGAGTTGAAAAAAGATTCTGGCCGGGAGCGGCGCCCTGATCTGATGCAGCAGGGGGCGGCGGTCAGCCGGGATGGAAGGCAGGAAGCTCTGAATCTCCTCGAAAATCAGCCGGTACAGGCCGAGTTCAAGCAGCCAGGAATACAACCGCGTGCGGCGCAGAAAAGCGAACTGCCGCAGCGATTCGTGCAACTGCTTTTCGCGCTCGGTCTGCCGGGCCAGTGTTTTGTTGAGAAAACGCAGCCGGAGTTCCGGGCGGTCAAAGCACAGGGCGTAACGTTCGACGATTCGGCTGTACGTCAGCCCTGAGTTGCCCGCTTCCGTGTTCATCTCGGACACTGCGCGCTGGCGCAGGTCAGATTGCAGATCACGGATTGAAAACGTCGGGTTGTTTCTGTCAATCCGCATGCAGTTCGGGCCGCCTGAGAATGTTCAATTCGCCTGGTAACCGGTCACCATAAATTCTTTGATCGAGCCTCTGGCCTTCAACTGGGCGGCATACCGCGAAGCCTCGTCACGGCTGGTGAAACGTCCGGCCTGAACACGATACCACGTTCCCTTGCCTGGAATCTCGGCTCTGACCACGCGAGCATCAACTCCGGCTGATTTCAGCGTGCTGACCCGCTGCGTGGCTTCGTTCTGATTGTTATATGAACCGAACTGCAATGTCAGGCTGCCTTCGTTGCGATCCACAGACGGCCCGGACGGTCCGGGCTCCACAGCCCCAGGCGTCACATCCGTCTTTTTGGCGGCCTCACTCGGCGTGGGTTTGGCTGGTTCGGGCGAAGTCTGAGGTGACGAAGCTGTCGGAGTTGTCGCCGTCTTTGTATCAACCGCTGCGCCGGGCTTCACCGCCGAACTGCCCGAAGGCGCGACCGAAGGCGCAGCGCCGGGCGATTTCACGGCCAGCCCGCTGGCGGACTTTTCGCCTTTTGCAATCTGATCCTTCTTTGAAACTTTGTCGCTCAGAAAGTACCACGCGCCCGCGCTCAGGCCGACAAAGATCAGCGCCGCGAGCAGCAACGACACCAGCAGGCGACGCTTGCCACCTGAATTGAAGATCGGGTTATCGGCGCTGTTATGTGCCGCCATGGATTCTTCCGGCAGCATCGGCCAGTCGTTGTGATTCGTCCCGGCAGCGCCGTTCGATGCCCAGGCCTCGTTCTGCATCGGCAGTTCCGGCCAGTCGGCTGACGGCGCAGGCTGCAGTTCCGGTTCAATCAGCAGCGGGTCATCATCGCGTCGCGGAAACGGCATGACGACCGCCGGAGTCGGCGCAAACTGAAGCGGTTCATCTTCGGGCAGCGCGTCGAACCCTGCGGCAGAAGCGAAATCATTCGCGTGGTCATTCGCGTGCGACACGACCGGCGGCGACACGACCGGCATGGATTCGGTTGCCGGAACCATCGGTTGCCCTGGCGGCGCGGCCAGCACTTCGTCAAAGACCGCGCCGGATTCAGCAATCGGATAGATGCCGTTGCTGACGCGCGGAATATCGAGTACCTCGTCCGCGTCCGGTTCAATGCGCGTCGCGTAAGGATCACGCCGCAGCGCGCCACCGGGCAGGGCCGAGGCAGGCAGGTCTGACATCGGCATCGTCACTCTGGGCGGCAGTTCAGCGGTGCCCCAGTGGCTGGCCGGTGCAGATTCCTGCGGATGGCCGACATCAATCAGCGTGGCACAACGCGCGCAGACCACCCTGGCCGTTTCGGCGTTGTTCTCAAATTGGCACTTCGGACAAATGACGATCATAAAATCAACCTCTCTTCCTGCCATCAGGGCAAGCGCCGGTCAAATGGGAAAGACTGCATTGGATCCTGAGGCGACAAGCATGGTTTGCACTGAGGTCGCGCCTGTTTGCGATTGCGCTTCGGGAGGCTTTATCGGTCAGTTTCCACCGGTTTTTGCTGACGCCGCTGATTTATGAGTTGCTGATCGTGACTGACCGAACCAGGAAAGCTGTCATCGTCAGCAGTCAGCCCTGACCACTTTCAGGAACTGTGGCGCGTCATCAACACCGACGCTCTTGGTAAATCTCAATGGGCAAGGCGACTCCTTCGCTTGCAGGCAGGGATTGTAGCGCGGTCAATATAACCGAGGCAAGGATAAATTCAATGGTGACTTGGCGATAGATTTCATCCTGCGGCTCACAACATTCAGTGCCGGGTGACAACCCTTTTCCCGCCTCAGGGCAGACGCGCCGGCCCGTCACTGACCGCCATCGCTCCCGCCATTCCCGACTGAAAATCAGACCAAAGCCGTCTGAAGCGTTGCGGAATCAGTTCATCATTCCGGGCACGCTGACCTGCTGCCTCAGCGCTTGTAGTCACCCTGACTGATGATCGTGACCGAATTGCTGAACGGATGTTTTCATCGTTTTTCCGCAGGTTCCACGGCCTCAGTAACTTACTGCATCTGTCCGCCAGGCGGCATACAACTCGCTAACAGAACAGCGCCGCGCCCCCCCGTGAAGCGGTCGCTGCGGAAGTGGCAACATAAAACAAGCAAGGACGTAGTGATTATGACCCGATCAAACAGACAGTCTCTGATCCTCCTGCTCAACCTGCTGCTCGTACTGGCCACACAGCCGGTCAGTGCGCAGGCCACGCTGCGGGAACGCCGGGCCGGACGGACTCAGGCAGCGGCGACACGCGCGCCGAAGCTGGCTCCTGATCTCACAGACCTGCTCGCCCAGG
>CAYWDW010000023.1:0-16986 GCA_964457105.1 uncultured Heliobacteriaceae bacterium | reverse complement strand
CTTTGATCATGCCAGCGCCCGGAGCCAGAATACCGCCACGATTGACGCGGTTTTTGAGAATAGTCTGAAACGCTCGTTCGCGCGTTGAGCGAGGCGCTGGCCGCAACACTGACGCGGCAGATTCGTGCGTCAAATTGAAGTTGACGATTTGTTCTGCTAACCATGCGCCGCCGCCTTCATCGTGCAGGATGGTTTGCCAGACAGACGCCACGTTTTCATCCAACTCCACCAGTGTAACGTGACCGGCCAGGCCTTCTGCTGCCACCGTCAAGCCAATGATCGCGCCGCCCGCAAAGGGTTCAATGAATTCGGCGGGTTGATCAGGCAATGAGGCAAGCCATTGTCGAATGCGCGGGACGAGCCACGTCTTTCCGCCGGGATAGCGAAACGGACTACGCTGCGGCACAGAGGCCACATTGATGATCCTGGTTGTGTCAGACCAAAAAGTGATTTGTTGCATAAACGGCTCTCACCGGCGCACGTCAATCGTCATCTGAAAAAATGTCCGGGAGCGGTTCGGTGTCTGGCGTCACTTCGGACGGCAGCGGATGTCCCATCACCTGCCCTTTGCGAATGCGCTCCCGCAGGGATTTTTCAAAGTCTGTGATGTGTCCTGCCTGCGGCGTGGTAATGACAGCCAGCGCATCGCTGAAACGTGTGTATTTTGTCTGGTCGAGCTTCAGTTGATAGCGATGCAGGATTTCGCTGTAAACCAGCTCGTAGATCAGCCAGGCAATTTCAGCCTCTCCCGACGCAACCTCCGGCATCGTTGGCAAGGTGTCAAAGAAAGCGCGATGCACTGCCACCGCCATTTTCTTTTTCCAGGCGTGCAGAATGCCGCCTTTGTAAATGAGTTGCGGAGCTAACCGCTTCCGCGAAGAAGAAAGATAGTCAGGCTTCGGGTAGTTTTTCGCGGGCCAGGTCAGAGCGTGGTTGATGGCCGGATCTTTCATATACTTTTTGAAAGCCCTGCTGACATTACCTGAAATGTAAACGGCCTGCACTTCCAGTGCGCCAAAATCCTGCAACTCGCCTTCTGTGTTAAGGGCAGCAATAACAATGTCAATATTCCCTGCTGACTTGCCGTATTTGTCATTCAAGCGAACTTCCGTCAATGCAAGATAGCGTTGTGCCTGTGAAAAGAAGAACCGCGCCGCGTCAGAAACGATCAGTAAATCCTGGCGCAACCTGATGGGACAGGTAACTGCCAGTTCATCGCCATCAAAAACGGTGCAAACACCCAGAGGGTCAGTTGCACTGTTCTTGGTGCAATTCAGCCCGGAAGAATTATGAAACGGACATAGCCGCCCTTGTCTGTGCCGAGATGCTTCCGGCGACAGATTGTCAGCGGGGTATCCAAAAACCTCGGCGAGCGGATTTTTCGGCAAACGTGTTGACTCCTTTCACGTTCAAGTTTGAGTTCTGACAGGGGCTTGATTTTATCAGGCAAATCAGGTCAAACCCTGCGGCCAGTCGGCAAAGCGTGCGCCGCGATACGCCGCTTCGTCAAGGTTGTAGCGTTGCAGCGTTGTGCCCATCGCGCCGTCAATGATGACGATGCGCTGCCGAAGGAGTTGCTGGAGAGTGGAGAGAGTGTCCTGGGTATTGCTCACGTTGATTCCTCAATCAGTCCGGTTCAGATTCTCAACAGGGTTTTCTCGGGAAGCCTTGCCTGAAGCGCAGCCACGACAGTGGCCATTCAAGCTGGCGACTTACCAGCCACTCGCCACATAGTGCCCCTCATCGCTGCGCAATCTGGCAGAGCAGGATTACCTGAAAGTTATGGTCACACGCGCGGCATCCCATACCCAAGCTGATGCAGCGCCTTTCTGAACTGCTCTTCGGTTTCGGCTTTGACGACCAGATGCTTTTCACCGGCGCGCAGGCAGAGTTTTCTGGTGCGGTTGTCGCTCGCAATCAGATCGGCGGTTTCAGGGCTGGCGCATTCGATCAGCAGGGCAGCGCCTTTACTGGTCAGCGCCCGCGCGTTTCTTTCAATCCTGGCAATGAAGCCTTCGACGGTTTCGGGCAGCGGCTGTTCATCACGCGCCTGCAAAAATTCGCGCAGTTCTGCAATCTGATGTCCGCTTTCGACGGCGGCCAGCGACTTGTTGTGGCTGAGGTGCCAGAGGTCATCAGCTTCACTTTCGGCCCAGGTTTCCAGCAGCAGTGTTTCATCAGGTGAGAGTGCGGCTCCGCCAACTTTGATTTGCAGGCTCGGCAGCACGGTGAATGCCGCGCGCGCTTCGATCTGAGCGGGCACGTATTGGTCCGCGAGTCCCAGACAGTATGCGCCGAGCGGATTGAGACGAAAATATTGCAGCCCGTCGTAACGGCTCAGAAACGCCAGATCATCCGTGCCCCACAGCTCGTAATCGTTGCGTGCGCCGGCAGGATGAACGTAAGCGACATCAATCAGGCCGAGCGTGGCGACATACTCGAACAGAAAGCAGAGCAGGTATCTGGCCTGAAGAATTTGCCAGTCGTGATAACCTTCGTGACCAAGATTGCCATAATTGTGATCTGCAATGTAAAGCTCCCAGGGTTCGCGTGTCACTTCAAAATCGAAGCTCGCCGCCTGCATAAAACGTGAGAAGTCACCGAAGCTGATCCACCTGCCGACCGGACATTGCCGTAAAGCTTCAGCGATTACCCGGCGACGGGTTTCAGCCGCAGTCAGGCCGCGTCGGCCTCTGCCGTGCTGCCCCTTGATCACATCAATGCGGTTGAATTCATCAAGCAGCTTCGATTTCAGCCAGCGCTGCCAGATGGTCCGCAGCGTTTCTGCTGCCGGAGCGCCAAGCGCGGCACGTCCGGTTCTGGTGAGGGTGAGTTTTCTGCCGCTCAGTTCAGCGAGCTTTGCCGCCTGCACGAGCAGCGGCCAGGCGAACGGTTTGATCGGGCCGATTTCCTGCTCCCACTGCTTTTTCTTCTTTGGCGGTTCGTAATAATCATCACCGCGCAGCAGCGAGGCGATTTCGTCCATTGTCGCGGCTGAAGGCTGATGCGTTTTATCGCTGACCTGGATTCTGCCCTTGTCAATCAGGCGCAGCACAGTCTGCAAATCCTGCTGGGCGGCGCGTTCCGTGTCGCTGGTGATGAGCGGAACCTTTCCGACGCTGACACAGGTGAGATACGACGGCGAATCATCATATCCCTCAGGGTCAGCCTCGAAATCATCCTCATCATCTTCAGCGCCGATGCTGCTGAAATCATATTTCTTCTTTGTCTGCTCAACGTGTTCAGGCAGCGCCTCAAGTGATTTGAGAACTGGCGGAGCAGGCGGCGGGACGAAAGCCAGTAACTCTTGTTTCAGTTCCTCCGGTACGGTGGAAACAGAACCGCCATAATCTTTTGTGGCGTAAATGAACAGCCGCAGCCGCGAAGGGATGAGGCGATAGCTCCACCGACTCTTCTTGTCTCCAAAGTTCGGCATCTGGCCATATCTGGCGCGAAAACGCTGCGGGTTAAAGAATCCTTCGGCAGACCAGATCGTTTCGCGGACGGCAAGCTGCTGCAGGTCGTCAAGCTGATTCCACAACTCGCGCAGCCTTGCGCCGGTCAGATACTGCTCAATCAGCGTGACCAGTTCACCCTTGCGCGTCGGCCTTTCCGCTGTCGGCAGCAGTGACAGAAGCTGCTTCAGGTAATCAACTGTCAGAAGGTCGAGCGCCTCACGCACGGTCGGGACTTTCAGTTCGTCTTTGCTGCGGGGCATGTCGTTTTCCTTACCGGGTTGTAACTGCTGTTTTCACGATTCGGCCTGAATGCTTTTGCTCATCGGTGATTTCACTACAGGACTGCAAAGACTTCGAGCGCGTGCGGAATCCTGCCGAAAGGCGCTGAGACCTGCACGCCCTGCACGTAAGGGCGAACTTCCGTCAGCATCTCCTGGGCGATTCTGACGCCTTCTTTCAGACCTGCGGCGCCGTCTTCGGTTTGGCGCATGCGTTCGAGCACATCGGGCGGCACGGTGACGCCGGGGACTTCGTTGTTCAGAAACTCGGCGTTGCGATAACTCGTCAGCGGCCAGATGCCGGGAATGATCGGAATGCGGCAATGCTCGATGCGTTTGAGAAAGGCTTTCAACTGCGCGGCATCGAAGACCGGTTGTGTAATCGCGTATTCGGCGCCGGCTTCGACCTTCCATTCAAAGCGGCGGATTTCGTGATCGAGATCAAGCGCGCCGGGATTGACGCCGACGCCGATGACGAATTGCGTGGGCTGGCCAATCGGATTGCCGCCCGGATCAATGCCGTGATTGAGGCGATTGACCAGATTGGTCAGGCCGATGGAGTCAATATCGAACACAGCAGTCGCGTCAGGATACGGCCCCATCTTCGGCGGGTCGCCGGTGATCAGCAGAAAGTTGCGCAAGCCCAGGGCTGCCGCGCCGAGCAGGTCTGATTGCATGCCGAGCAGATTGCGGTCGCGGCAGCAGTAATGCGTGACGGCTTCGATGCCGACCTGTTGTTCGATAATCAGCGAGACGGCGAGCGCGCCCATCCGCGATTGCGCGCGCGGGCCGTCGGGAACATTGACCGCGTCAACCCCGGCTTCCTTGAGCGTGCGCACACCTTCGATCATCTTTGTCGGATCGCAGCCTTTGGGCGGGACGATTTCAACGCTGGTGACGAACTGATGACTGGCAATCTTACTGGCAAAGCGCGAGCGTTCGGCAAAGGGAACAGGCTCGGCCTGAACTTTCTGTTCTTCGATGGTGATGGCGGAAACGGTGCGGCGACCGGGACTCAGCGCGCGCACCGCATCAACGACGAGGCGCGTGTGTTCGGGCGCCGTGCCGCAACAGCCGCCGATGAATTTCACTCCGGCCTGAATCAGGCGGCGAGCGTATTTCGCCATGTATTCGGGCGAGCTGAAATAGATTTGTCGCCCGTTGACTTCGCGCGGCATGCCTGCGTTGGGTTGCGCTGAGAGGCGACGCAGCGTGTGCGGGCGCATTTTTTCAATCGCTTCGAGAATGACCTGCGGGCCGACGGCGCAGTTGAGACCGATGACATCCACGCCCTGGGGATCGAGCCACTGATTCAGGCGCGGCGTGAAAACTTCAGGCGCGGTGCCATAAGCCGTCTCGCAATGATCGTTGATCGTCATCTGCGCAAAGATGACGTGATCGCACAGGCTGCGCACGGCGCGAATCGCCTGGTGCATTTCGGCCAGGTCGTGAAAGGTTTCGAGCACGAAGCAATCCACGCCGCCGTCAAGCAAGGCCAGAATCTGTTCCTCAAAAATTTCGCGCGCTTCATCCATCGAAGTCGGGCCGTAAGGTTCGAGGCGCACGCCGAGCGGTGAAATCGCGCCGGCCACAAAAACCTCGTGATGCGCTGTATCGGCGGCCTTGCGCGCGAGTTGCGCGGCGGCAATGTTGATCTCCTTCATCCGGTCATCGAGTCCCTGCTGCGCCAGCCGCAGCCGCGAGGCGCCGAAGGTGTTGGTCTCGATAATTTCCGCGCCGGCCCGGATGTATTCACGATGGATGCCGAGGATGAGGTCGGGCGTGGAGAGATTCAGTTCCTCGTAGCAGCGATTGATGTAAACGCCTTTGGCGTAAATCATCGTGCCCATCGCGCCGTCAAAGACGCGCACGCGGTCATCCTGGATGAAGGCTCGAAAGTTATTCATAAAAACCTGCCGTGAAAACAAAAAATCCCGCGAGTCAAACTGCGCGGGATCGTCGGTGATCGGTTCTGTTAACTGCCAGGCCGGTCAGGCGCTTTAGCAGTTTTTTAGGTGGAGCAAGTTGCCGATAAATCGCCACCCGCCAGATTGTTTGCACCGTGAATCTAGTCCTGTCAGGCAGGTGTGTCAAGACGGAGATTTTCGGCGGCTAATCATGACGGCTGGCAGTGTGATGAAGCGGCGAGGTCAGAAATGAAAATGGCGGAGACAGAAGGATTCGAACCTTCGGTAGAGGTTTTAGCCCCTACAACGGTTTAGCAAACCGCCGCCTTCAGCCACTCGGCCATGTCTCCGCGGCACCGCAGATTTTCAATATTTGCCGGGGCAATGTCAAGATCATGTTCCGCTCCCGGTGACTTGAAGATTGATCCGCCGGATTGACGATGATTGAAACCCGCCGCTCAGCTTACCAGCGCCGGTCTGGGAGTTCTGACGCCGCCTTCAGAGCTGCCAGCCATATAGCTGGTTTCGCCAATCCAGGTGCCCCATTCAGCTTCGCTGGCCGGATACTGGCCGATAATCCAGATTTTCGTGTCATTGGTGTCAATCGCCGCGCCGTTGTAGCTGCCCCAACCAGCGTGCGCCGGAACCAGGCTTTCGCGGAGCGGCACGCTGGCGTGCAACTGTCCGACGGCATCGGTTGACAGCCGACCGGTGAAACGGATTGAGGGATATTCGGTTGCACTGACACGATTGAAGACCATCATCAGATTGCCGCGCCCATCCACCATCATTGTCGGGCAGAAGTAATAAAAGGACGGATGACCATAAGTATGCTGCTGCGCGACGGTCCCGGCTCCGGTGTTGATCTGGAACCATTGAATGGCCGACACGTTCGATGGCTCATCCCAGTTGGCGGCGACGGTATGCGCAGCCCATAAACTGCCGTTGCGAAAGATGACGTTGCCGAGCCGGGTGTCTCCGGTTTCAATTTCGGTGCGACTGCCAGGCTGTGAGGCGTCGGGCGCAAGCTGATAGCTGGCCACCGGCAGCGTGCGCAGGGCGAGCTGTGGTGAATCACTGAGCGGCTGCGTCAGCCGCCAGTGCGTCAGGCTGCGGCCTGCGCCGGTGGCGTTGAGCAGATATTCAATGCCCGGCGTGCCGAACGTGTGCGCGGCCTGCAGGCCAAAGGCCGGAGAGTCGTCAGGGTTGCGTAAATCCCAGCAGTCGCGCCACGCCAGCGCGCCGCCGGTCATCAGTTCACTTTTGTTGATGATGCGTAGTTTGGCGTAATGAAAGCAGCCATCTGCGGCGAACATATTGGCGGTCAGATAGAGCGCGGAATTGTCGAGGCCGACGCCCAGGCTGTCAGCGATCAGGCCGGATGGTTCACTCCCATTTGTTCCAGCCTCAAGCGACCAGTTCCACCACGCGCCGGTCGGGTTGCGTGTTTGCGAAAACGAGAGCAGAACGCGGGAACTTTTTCCGTCCCGGCTGCGTCCACAGGCGACGATCAGCCAGCGCCCGCAAAACTGATCGTAGATGATGCGAGGGTTGAGAATGATGAGGTTGGCGGCCACACCGGCAAACCAGGTGTGCAGATCGCTGCTGAGTATCTGCTGACCTGATTTATCAAACACGGCCCACGCCGCGCTGGTCATCGTGGCGAGATGCGACGGCCCGGCGGCAATGCTGCAATCGGCGGGCAGGCGGACGGGAACGTGCAGTCCCGCAAAATCAGACGGGAGCCGCGGAGTGCTGAAAATAACAGCGGCCCGGAGTGAACCGGTGTCGGCCTGAAGCTGCTCGCGGCCTGATTCAGTCAGATGTGCGGTCGGCGCCGCGTGCGCAGCAGCCTTCAGTTCGGCATATTGCTGTGCGCCTTCCTGCCGACTGACCGGAAAGGACAAACGTGTGGCGGTCAGCAGCGGCTGATGACCGATAAAATCTCCTGCATTGATGGCCGTGCCGCTGACCGATGGCTGACTGCGCCGGGTCTGCACAAGCGCGTGATGCCAGGTGCCTTTGCTTTCAGGAGTGTTTTTCATGTCTTTATTCCTCGTAAGAACCGGCGCGCAGTTGCGCAGGGATGAGGTCGGCAGATCGCGCTGTCAGAGCCAGGGATGGAAACGACAGTGGACAGCAACTGTCTCCGTCTGTTTCCTCAGCCGGTTCGATCAGCCGGATGGCCGATCCCTCACGCAGGCAGGGTTTCGCCGTGAGGTGAAACCAGGGCCTGCAAACAGCGCCGCCGCAAATCACATGTCGCAACTGCTATGACGGTCGTGCCAGTAAAACAGCAAACAGACGAACACCCCAGGCGATCACTCTGTCAACTGCAGGTTGCGCCACGCACGCTGAGGGAGCAACAGCCGTGCATCACGTGGCCGGGTTAGTGAGGAAGGGGATCAATATCAGGGGGCAATGGAATAACGCTCACAGTGCGAATGCCATCTTAAGGATACATTCTTTGTTGTCAAGACGCGATTCGCTGATGCCGCAAGGTCTGCTTTCGTGACGGGCCGACGAGATGGTGTGTCGGCTGCACGGATCAGTCAGTCTGACCGTCTGACGATTACCGGAACCGGAAATTGCAAAATTCCGATAGCACTTCGTTCAGATATTTGTGAAAAGATGCGGTTACCGTGTTGCTGCTGCCGCCCGGACACGGCATAAACGGCAATCCGGTGCCGGAACCGGCGACGTAAATAATGACGCAACTCACGGCACTATGATTGCATCAGAGGTGGCGTAATCGGTGCTGATGTAGTGCAGGAAAACATGGCTGGAGTTAACCAGAAGGAGGGCGCTATGGTCAGACTGGAGCGAAGCGAAGAGATGAAAGCAACGGTGGAAACTGTCAGCAGCAATCTGCTGACAGACAACGCGCATCTGCTGCCGCAGGTGCCGGAGTTGCGCGAAGAGATTGATTCAATTATTGAGCAGGGATTTACTGACCTGTGGATGTTGCTGGCCGGTGAGGGACTGAGCGCCAGGCCATATCGGCGCAATCACGACGGACAGCCGTTTGCGATGGTGTTTGACGGGCAGATTCACCTGCTTGAATCGAAGCCTTTTGCGCTGGATGCGTTGCGCTCGGTCGGGCTTGACCTTGCCGCCCACGATCCGGACTATGAAGGATAAGATGCTGCTTTCTGACTGAGCTTCACCTGCCATGCGCAGATCACGAGCCGTGCGTTGATGATGACCATCCGCACGGCTCGATTCATTTACTGCCAGCCCCGGTTGTCCAGGCTCGCCAGCCGCAGTCATTCACCGAAGGCACCACTCTGCAAAACCGGAACCACCCGGAAAAATCTCTCGCTGCCTCGACGTCGGCTGGTTTCTCTGCCTTCTGTTTGTCACGCAAATCGTACACTCCACTGGTCAGACAGTCGGTGAACATATGGCACCACGCAGGCCGCGACTAAAACGGCTGAACAGCGGAACCGATGCTTCCTTTGAAGAAACACAGAAAGGCAGGCTGGTGTGCTCGTCTTTTCACCGGATTTGTTCAGCCTCGAGCCGGTGATTATGTGCCGGAAACGCTCATCGTCGTGACAGCTTCAAATGCGATTGGGCGCCCGAAAACCTCAGTGAACAGATCGCTGCGCTCCTCAACACGCCATTGCGCCGTATCGCCCGGACTGGCACAGTGAGCCAGCAGCCGCACCGTCTCTTTCCCGATTTCGCAACTCAACCCACGCACGCGCTCCTGATGGTCGCGGTCAAGTGCGTCGGTAATGCGCAGCAAAGCCGCCAGGCGGCGCACCACTTCACGATCTTCTTCGGGCAGCGCGGCAAAATACAAATGTTTCGGTCTGGGCAGTGAACTGCGGTGATACCGCGCAACGTTGGCGATGATCGCAATTTCTGACGCGGTGAAGCCGGTCAGCTCGCTGTGCTGAATCAGATAAGCCGAATGCTTGTGATGGCCGGTGTGCGAAACCAGATAGCCAATGTCGTGCAGGATCGCCGCCGCCGCCAGCAACCGCCGGTGTTCGCCGCCAAGCTGGTGCAGCGGGCGCAGCGCATCGAACATCTGCTGCGCCAGATAAGCCACGCGATGCGCGTGCTTCAGATCGGCCTGATAACGCTGCGCCAGCGCCAGCGCGCCGCGCAGGCTCGGATCACGTTCAAGCTGTGCCGGTGAAGTGCTGACGGCGCTCGCGCGACGCAGCAGATGCGAAATGATGACGCCTTCGCGCAAGGCCCAGTCGCACAGCGTCAGTTGTCTGATCCCGACAGTTTCCATAATGGCTTCGAGCAGTTGCCCGCCCGCCACAATGATTTCAGCGCGTGACCGATTCAGGCCGCGAAGCTTCAGTCTTTCATCCAGCGACAGCGCGGCCAGTTCCCGGTTGAGCGCCTGCACCTCCTCAAATCCGAGCACCGGCTCGAACTGCCCTGACGGCGCGGGGGCGGTCTTGCGGCTTTTCAACTGCGCCAGATGTCGGCGCATCAGAATGCTGCCGAGCGCGTTGATCGTGCCCGAAGTGCCGCAGCAGTCATCAAAGCCGACCGCCTGAATTTCGCTGACGCGCGGCCACAGCACCTCGCGCAATTCGGCGCGCAGGCGGCGCAGTTGTTTTTCTGAAACCGGATCGCTGCTGATGAATTGTCCGGTCAGCCGCACTGCGCCGAGTTTGAGTGAAATCAGCACTGCCGGTTCGCTGTTCTGCGTGATGGCAAGTTCCGTGCTGCCGCCGCCAATATCCACGACCAGCAGCCGCTGCGCGCGCTGCCGCGCCGGTCTGCCCTGCTGATATTTGACTGAAGCTGCGAGCGCAATCAGGCGCGCTTCTTCGCTGCCTGAGAGCAGTTCCACGTGAACCCTGGCCTCTGTTTCGACGCGCGCCAGAAAGTCGCGGCGATTGGCGGCTTCGCGCACGGCGCTCGTGGCGACGGCAATCAGTTCCTGCGCGCCGTATTTTTCAGCGCGCTGGCGAAACCTGCCGATGCATTTCACCGCGCGATCAATGGCCGCGCCTGAGAGCCTGCCGTCCCTGGCCACGCTGCGCCCGAGCCGCACCACTTCCTTGTCCCGCGCCAGCACGCGAAATGGTTTCTCGTGGTCGGTTTCGACTACCGCGAGGTGAATTGAATTTGACCCGATGTCGAGGGCGGCGCAGATCATGAACTTTTCCTGTCCGGCGTAATGCTGTGCGCTGAACTCAGAAAGTAAAGCCTGCACTGCGGCAAGTCAAAGCGAAAGCGGGCGAAGCTGAAGCAGAATTGAGCGGCGGCAAAAGTGCCTGGCTGGCGAGATGACTAAAATCCGGTGGTGCCGGTGCGAAACTGAATGACGTTTGATGGCCTGCCGGTCTTGCGGGCTTTTTTGTTGGAATACATGCGCTGGTCCGCGGCTTCCTTGAGTTCCCTGAAGGTCGTCCCATCGAGGGGAAAGATGGCCGAGCCGATGCTGACGCCGACCCGTGCTGCTCCGCCGTTTTCAAGCGGCAGGACAAAACTGTCCACGGCTTCCTGCAAACGCATCACCATCTGATCAACGTCGTGTGGGGAGGCAGATTGCAGCACGGCGACAAATTCATCGCCGCCCTGGCGCGCCAGCGTGTCTGTATTGCGCAGGTGGTCGCGCATAACGGTGCTGACCCGGCGCAGCACTTCGTCTCCGACTTCGTGACCGAAGTTGTCGTTGACCGCTTTGAAGCCATCCAGGTCGAGCATCAGCAGCGTCAGTTCACGCGGCTGTTCCTGGCCGGGCGCGTCAAGCTGCCGTTCGAGCAGCATGTTGAGGTGACGCACGTTGGGCAGGCCGGTCAGTTCGTCGGTGTAAGCATCCTCGCGCGTTTCTTCGAGCGTCAGCATATTGTGCAGCGCGGTGGCCGCGTGATGCGCGAAGGCTTCGGCCAGACGAATCTCATCAGGATCGTAGCTATGGTTAACTGCATAGAGCGTCAACACGCCCAGCGTTTTGCCGTGATAAGTCAGCGGCATGGCCAGCGCGTGCAGCAGCGGTTTCTCACCCTGACCCAGGAAAGGGAAGTCAAGATGCGCGCGCGCATTGATCATCGGCGCGTTGTTGGCGGCGGCCCAGCCGCTCAGGCCATAGCCCCAGTTAATCGACTGACCGCTCAGTTGCTCGCCGTATAGTCCGCTGGCGCGGGCGACCTGAAGCTCTTCGCGTCGTGCATCGGCCAGCAGAATGGCGCAGGTATCACAGGGCAGAATCGTCCCGATGCGACTGACCAGGGCTTCGAGCAGATCCTGAAGATTGAGCGTGCTGGCGAGCGTCTGCGACAGTTCATACAGCGCCAGCACTTCGCGCTGCGCATCGGCGATGTCCTGATAAACGTCTGCCGCCGATTTCTTCAGCGCGGCCTCGCTCGTCGCACTGCGTTCGGCATCCAGCTTGACATCGGGAATCAGCGCCTGACCGAGTTTCTCTTCAATTCTCGCCGCCGCGCGACAGCAGGCCGCGGCAATTTGCGGATCAAGCACGGTGCCGGCGCGGCTGCTGATCGCGGCAATGATTTCTTCCAGCGAAGCGCGCGCGGCGGAGTTTCGATTGACCCGCACGCCGTCATACACGTCAGCCGCCACCAGAATGCGCGCGCCGAGCGGAATTTCTTCGCCGTTCAGACCCTGCGGATAGCCCTGCCCGTTCCAGTGTTCGTGATGAGCGCGCACGATGGGGACGACCGGGTAAGGAAAATCAATGCTGCTCAGAATGCGGGCACTGATTTCGGGATGAATCTTGACCTTCTCGAATTCGGCTTCGGTCAGTTCGCCGGGTTTGTTGAGAATATGATCCGGCACGGCCAGCTTGCCAATGTCGTGCAGCAGTGAAGCGGCCTTCAGGGCTTCGAGCAGCACCGGGTCTTTGATGCCCATTTCGGCAGCGATTTCAGTCGCGGCAATCTGCACGCGCCGCGCGTGACCGCGTGAAATCCGGTCTTTGGCATCAATCGCCAGCGCCAGGGCCTCGATCGTGGACAGGTGCAGGTCGGCCAGGTCGCGCACCTCCTGATTCGAGGCTTCGACCTTGTCAAAGAATTTCCGGTAGGAGAAATACGTAATCAGCAGCACCGGAATCAGGATGACCAGCCCGTAATAATCAACGACGGTAATGGCTTCAAGCGTCAGACCGGCGGCCAGCGCGCCGACGAAATGCGTCACCGAAGACCAGAGAAAACCATCGCGCCAGAGTTCAAAGATACTTTGTCCGGTGCGAATGGACAGGGCCAGCGAAATAGTGCCGGTATTGACGGCGAAATAGACCAGCGCCAGAAAGCCGAGGGCGAAGATAAACAGCCCGGCCTCACCGGAACTTTCGGTGACCCTGGTCAGCTTTTCACCAATGATCCACTGCGTACTGCGACCGGCCAGAAAGACCGACAGCGTCATCATCGCGGTGTTGACCAGCAGCGTTCGTTTGGTCTTGGCGCAATGCGCCGAAGCTCCGAATCCTGAAATTGCGCCCAGCAGCGTGCCGGCTTCGACGCCGTGCATGAACAGTCCGACCAGCACGAAGGTGTCGTGAATTGTGACTTCGCCTTTGGTGCCCGGAATGCTGATGGTGACGTGACGGCTGACAATGTATGTCACCAGCGCGAGCAGCAGCAGCGACAGCGACGGCAGGGAATCAGTCAGGCGAAAGACGCTCCAGGCCAGTGTGGCAAGGCCCACGGCGATGAGAACATCAACGTAATGCTTCGCCCATTTTTTCCTGATTTCACTTTCCATCTGTCAGTCAGTATGCCAGGATGTGTCACTCAGACGTGACTAAACACTTTTATCCGGCAGACATCTATACAACTGATGTGCCAGGATCAATGATAAAAAACAGCAGCCAGTTCTGCTGTCGGCCTTGTTCCTCACTCTCGCTGATTTGATTGACGCTGGACACTGATGAAGCGGCCAGTTATTCGTTATTGCCACCTGCCTGGCGCGTTGATTTTCATCGCTGCTTCGGTCAGGCTGACGAAACAGGCTTTCAGTTTGAATGAAAGCTGACCGGTAATCTGACCTCAGCACGTCCTGATGCCCCGCCAGCTACTTCTGGAAATTCAAACAATGTTTCCGCTCCGGCAACATTGAATCAGGGTTTTTGTGACAAAGGTGGAAGTTATGAAATGTTTTCGCTGCCAGCATGAGTCCGCAGACTGGCGTTCGACCTGCCCGGAATGCCAAATCACGTTACTTTCAGCCAGTCAGGAGACAATTTCTGAATTGAAGGATGCGGCGACGGAGGAGCGCCGCTCAGGCCTGCTTTCGTTCCTGCGGGTCGGCATTTTTGCTGTGGTGCTGATTGGCCTGGCCACAGTCTTTGTGCTGAATTATGTCAGCGGACGCCGACAGCAGGAGCCGAAACGCCAGCCTGCCACCGCCAATGCAGCTCCAGCCGTGAAGCCCACTGCTTCGCCAGTGGCCGCTGCGCCCGCCGCTGCACCAGATGCTTCGCCGGAAGTCAGCGAAACTCCGGCGCCGACCGGGAAAGTGCCGCCGGGCCAGACCAGGCCTCTCGCGGACAAGGCCGGGATTGAAAAGCTGCTGCCGCCGCAGCTCACCACACCCCGCCTGACCGGCGACAAGGGCAATTCTCAGGTGGGCAGCGCCGCTGCCGGAGCGCCTGAGACAGTGGCCGAAAACAAGGCTCCGGCCATGCGGGCAGAATTGAAGGCCGTCACGCCGGAACCGGCCAGAGCTGCCGCGTCGGCAGCCGAAGCCGAGAGCGCCACCGAAATCAGCCTTGAACCACTCGACAAAACTCTCAACGCCAGCACCGGTCTCGTGACGCTCAACAGCTACACCCGCGCCCGCATCTACATTGACGGGCAGTATTCAGGCGTGACGCCGCGCACCATCAAACTGCTGGCCGGTGAACACACCATCACGATGATTGCTGATGGCTGTGAGGAATGGTCAAGGAAGATTCGCCTGAACGGGCGGCAGCAGATGGGCCTGATGGCCTCGATGAACAGGAAGGAAAAGGCCCCGGACACACAGCCGTAAGGTCACGACAACTCCGGCAATGCAACTGAAGTCGTTCAGGGTTTGTCCTGCGACCTTCCTTCAAACTGCCTGGTGGATTCTTCGGTCACGCTGCGCCAGGGGGCCGCGCCGCCTTCACCGAGCGCGCGATTGGTTGAGCCGGGAGTCACTGCCGGAGCCGTATAGGCAGGCGGTGTCACCGCGCGCCGCGTCTCGCCCTTTGGCACAGCCGGGCTGATCAGTTTGAGCAGATGACGGCAGATCAGCACAATCGCCGTGTACCCGCCAATGATCGTAAAGAACGGAAGCGGAGAACGGTCCGGACTTTCAATCAGCGCCAGAAAAATCCCGCCCAGCGTCACAAACAGAAAACCGAAAATGCTGATCAGCGCCACGACCTTCAGAATCGTCGAGCCTTCAACCGGGCTGCCGCTGCTGCCGCTGAGGTCGCTGACGATGTCGCGCGCGCGCTCAATGGCCATCAGGTTCGAGCCGCAGCGCGTGCAGAATTTCTGACCTCGTGAATTATCAGTGCCGCAATCCGGGCAAAACATATCGGCCTCCTGTCAAAGGATAATGATCGTGTCCGCGCCTTCGGGCGCAGCGTCGCCATAAGCTCCCGCATCACCGGAACGCGGCAACGCCTGTTACGATGACGTGTCGCTGAAAGATTCTGAAATATCCTGATCGGGATAATGACAAGACCGGCGGGAGAAAAGCAAAGGGCCGAAGCGTGTCATGGCTTCGGCCCGCAGAAAATAAGGGGATTGAAGATGATTACCGGGTTCGCCGCTGATAGCCCTTGCGAGCTACCAGCGACGGGGCCCTGCGCCAGTAGCCGGCAGCACCTGGCGCACTTTATCTACACTGCAAATGCATCAGCCGTTCCAGAATCTAACGAAGTGCTGCCTCATCGCGGGAAA
This sequence comes from uncultured Heliobacteriaceae bacterium, assembly GCA_964457105.1. GTDB lineage: Bacteria > Acidobacteriota > Blastocatellia > RBC074 > RBC074 > DASRDU01. Next base: position 1,468 of record CAYWDW010000023.1, on the reverse strand, counting down.
GCGCTTGTCTGTAGCAAGTCGCAGCAAACTTTGCAAAAAACTTTGTAACTACTCAGCCGCCCTGGGTACGCACGCATCCTGCGTGCTGGTTGCCGCCGTCAGGTTCCGCTCATCAGCACGCAGGATACGTGCGTACCCAGGGCTGAGCGGTTACAAAACTTTACTTCCTCGCCTTCACGCTCGCACCGTCTTCAAAGACGATTTCGCCGTTGATGACAGTCATCACGCACTTCGTCTTCAGAATCTCAGGCTCAGCGATTTTCATAATGTCATTTGACAGCACCGTCAGGTCGGCGAGTTTGCCAGGTTCGATTGAGCCGCGCACCTTTTCTTCAAAGGCTGCATACGCGGCCCAGATGGTGAACATTTTCAGGGCCTGTGCGCGGGTCACTTTCTGTTCGGGATGCCAGCCTTCGCCCGAAAAACCTTTCTGATCCTTGCGGGCCACTGCCGCGTAAAATTCGATCATCGGTTCGCCGCGTTCGACCGGAGCGTCGGAACCGCCGGCGATGATGTTGCCCTGTTTGATGAAAGTCTGCCACGCATACGCGCCTTCCAGGCGTTTCAGTCCAAGTCGGCTCGGCGCAAAGTGCAGATCGCCGATGGCGTGCGACGGCTGCATGGACGGGATGATCTTCAGTTTGGCAAAGCGCGGAATGTCGTCGGGATGCACGATCTGCGCGTGTTCGATGCGCCAGCGCGGGTCGCTGCGATCCTGTCGCTGAATCGGTGGCACTTCATTGAAGGCGCGTTCGTACCAGTCAAGAATCGTGCGGTTGGCGAGATCACCGATAGCGTGAACCTCGACCTGAATGCCTTTCTTCAAAGCCTCACGGAGCATCGGCACGACGTCCTCTTCTTTCTGCGTCAGGAAGCCGGTGGTGTCGTGATCAGCATAAGGCTCAAGCAGCGCCGCGCCGGTCGAGCCGAGCGCGCCGTCAATGCTGATCTTGATGGTGCGCACGGTCAGGCGATTGTCGTAAAGGCCTGTGATCGCGCCATCGCGCAGCAGTTTTTGTGTGTCTGCGCCGGGGCCGCGAATCGCTTCGTACAGGCGAATTTTCAGTTTGCCTTCGCTGTAAAGTTTTTTGACCAGTTCGATCTGAGCAAATGAAACTCCGGCGTCGTGCACCTGTGTCCAGCCAAGCGACGTGCTGCGTTTGTCGGCCAGCATCAGCGCCTGTTCGATCTGTGCGCCGGATTCGCGCGGAATGTGACTGCCTACCAGTCCCTGCGCGCGGTCAAGCAGCATGCCGCTCGGTTCGCCGGTCTGCTTGTCCTTCATAATTTCACCGCCGAAGGGCGAATCAGTCTCTTTCGTGATCCCGGCAATTTTGAAGGCGGCGCTGTTGACGACTGCGCCGTGACCGTCGGCGCGGGTCAGGTAAACCGGATTGTTCGGCGCAATGCGGTCAAGATCGGCGCGCGTCGGAAAGACCGGCGGCTGCCAGAAGGTTTCAATCCAGCC
>CAYWDW010000022.1:17390-17663 GCA_964457105.1 uncultured Heliobacteriaceae bacterium | reverse complement strand
ATCTCGCTCGGTCTGATCCTGCTGGCGGGCCTGCTCTTTGCCGGAGCAAAGGCCGCCAATCTGTCTGACTGCTGCACGGGCAGCGCCTGCTGTGTCGTGGGCGCGGAGTGCTGTGAGAAATAAACAGTGAATGACCTGAAGCCTGAAGCCTGGCGTCTGATTCCCCATTTTTGAAAAACAGGAATCAGTCATCAGGCTTCAGGCATCAGGTGCGTTCTCAACTTCTGAGGGTGGAGCTGATGAACAGAAGATGGATGGTTCTGGCTGGCGTGC
>CAYWDW010000022.1:0-17380 GCA_964457105.1 uncultured Heliobacteriaceae bacterium | reverse complement strand
TTTCGCTGTGTTTGTTGGGCGTTGAAGCGCAGGCGCAGGCGCAACTGACGATGTTTGCGGCGCTCGGCGGCAATCCTGACAGCTATCACATGACCGAAGCGCCGGATGGTTCTTACTTCGTGGCGAATTTCAGCAGCAACTCGCTGGTGCGCTTGTCATCATCGGGCGCGGTGCTTGAGCGCATGAATACCGGGTTCATCTTCACGACCTCGGTTGTCTTTCTGAGCAGTGATGTTGGCTACACGACCTGCAATCCGGCGCCGTTTGCTTCGCGGGGCTTTTGTTTATCGGGTCGCAGCGGGTGCCCGCGCGGTGAAGGCGTATCGCCGGGCAACATCAACGGCGTCTCGGTGCCACGTTACGCGCTCGGCGCTGACGGGCTGACTTCGCAGAGTTTTTTCATCAGCAATGGCGGGACGGGACAGCTCCTGCGCATCACTCCGTCGTCGCGGTCGGTGGCGGTCGTGACCGGCGGATTCACCGTCGCGTCAGTCAGTCGTGACACGCGCGGGCCTGAACAGATCGCTTACAATCGCGCGACGCGCACGCTGTTTGTGGCCGATTCGGGGCAGAATACGGTCGTCGCAGTTGATGAGCCGACCGGCGGCAGAACGGTGATTCGCAGCGGGCTGAACTATCCGTTCGGGCTGGCGCTGCTGCCGAACGGCAATCTGCTGGTGGCAAATCGCGGTGACGGGACGCTCACGGAAATCAGCCAGCAGGGGCAACTCATCGGAAGTTACGAGACCGGGCAGGGGGCGAATGCGCTGCGCGGGCTGACGGTAAATTCGCGCGGAGAAATTTTCGTCATCGTGGATCGGACTCAGACCATCTGGCGCGTGACGCTGCCCGTAGTGCAGAGTGTGGCGAACGCCTCAGCCGCCAGTTATCGCACCGACGCGCTGGCGCGTGAAACCATCACGGCAGCTTTCGGCGCGGCGCTGGCGACGGCGACCGAAGCGGCCACGCAACTGCCGCTGCCTGAAACTCTGGCCGGAACGCGCGTGCTGGTCAGGGACAGCGCCGGAGTTGAGCGAACTGCGCCGTTGTTCTTTGTGTCACCCACGCAGGTGAATTATCTGATGCCGGATGACACTGCGGCAGGCGCGGCAAGGGTGACGATCACGAGCGGCAGCGGCGCGCTGGCTGTCGGCACGGTGCAGATTGCGGGGGTCGCGCCGGGCCTGTTCACGGCTGATGCGAGCGGCGCGGGCGCACCGGCAGGTTTCGCGCTGCGCGTGCGCAGCGATGGTTCGCAAAGCGTCGAACCGCTGGCGCAGTTTGATCCGGCGCAGAACCGCTTTGTCACGACGCCGGTTGATCTGAGCAGCGAAACAGATCAGGTCTTTCTGGTGCTGTTCGGAACCGGCCTGCGCTTTCACGACAATGTGTCGGGCGTGACGGCGCGCCTCGGCAGCGCAAATGTGGAAGTTTTGTTTGCCGGAGCGCAGGGCAGCTTTGCCGGACTCGATCAGATCAATTTACGATTGCCGCGCGCGCTGGCGGGAACAGGCGAAGCGGATTTAGAGTTGGCAGTGAATGGACAGGCGGCCAATCCTGTCCGCATCAATCTTCGCTGAAGAACAGTAGTCAGGATGAGCGGCAGACTGAAAAGCCTGCTGTCCATTTTCCCAGGGAGACGCTTTATGAAACTTGTGCTGATTGTGACCGGGCTGGCAATGATTGTGCTGCTTGCGGCCTGCGGCGCGGCGCGTGCCTTTGAGCAGGGCAAAGCGAAGGCGGCCCGTGAACAGCAAGCTGATGGCTCGCAGAAAAAGACTGCGGCTGATCTCGAAAAGGAAATAAAAATGATTGGAAAAGTCATCAAGTCAGATGAAGAGTGGAAGCAGCAGCTCACGCCGCTTCAGTTCCAGGTGACGCGGAAGAAAGGCACTGAACGGGCCTTTACCGGCGAATACTGGGACAATCACGAGCAGGGCAATTATGTCTGCGTGTGCTGCGGTCTGGAGTTGTTCAGTTCCGACACGAAGTTTGAATCCGGCACCGGCTGGCCGAGTTTCTGGGCGCCGATTGCGGAAGCAAACGTGCTGGAGAAAGAGGACAACACTTTGTTTATGACGCGCACCGAGGTGCTGTGTCGTCGCTGTGACGCGCACCTGGGGCACGTCTTTGATGACGGGCCAAAGCCGACGGGCCTGCGGTACTGCATGAATTCAGCGGCGCTGAAGTTCATCAAAAAACAGTAACGCGATCAGACCCGGGCGGCTTTCGGTTGCGGGGAGATTCAGGTTATGAGCGCAATCAGAAACGCAGTGCCGGGTGTGATGATCGTCGTCATGCTCATCGTCATCGGAGCCGCCAGCTCAGCTTTCGCCCAGGGCGAAGTGCTGCACAGGGGCGAAGGCGTGGTCTCGTTCTTTTACATTCGCTCGTCAACCGACCGGCGGTTTGATTTCACGGGCGACCGCGTGCGCGTGATTCCTCCGGCGGGCGTTGAGTTTCGCGGCCAGTCAGAGACGAATGTTTTTTCGTTCGATGTGGCTTACGGCCTGACGAACCGCCTGGAAGTTCACGCGACTGTGCCGCTCGTGCAGACCAGCGTCAAAAGCATTGATGCGCGAGGGCAGGCGCTCAACAATCCTGACCAGTCGCCGCGCATTTCCGGCGTTGGCAACGTGCGCTTCGGGATTCGCTACAACCTTGTCAGCGAGCCGTTTTTTCTGACGGCAAAATTCGATGTCAAAACGCCGCGCGATTCGGGCGACCTCGAAAAACTTTTCAATGGCACGACGCTGCCGGTGGAAGAAGGGCAGACCGATTTCGACATCACCGGACAGCTCAGCAAAAGTTATTCGCTCTTTGGTCGCGGGCTGAGGGTTGGCGGCGAAGCGGGCATCAGAATTCGCCGCACGCAAAAGGAAGGCGCGCTCGACACATTCACCAGAGAGAAACTGCCGGTGTCGCCGGCGAACGAATTCATTTACAGCTTCAAGGTCGGTTACGGGCTGCTGCCGCGCCTGTCGGTGGCACTGATTGGCGACGGCCTCAGGCAGGGCGATTACGACGCGCCGTTTCATTTCACGCGCCTCGGGCCGAACGGCGATTTGAAAACAGTCGGCACCCAGGGCAGCCTGCCGCCGGGCTTCAAACCCGATTTTGAACAGCAGTCAGGCCGCCGCATCTTTTCGCTTGGGCCGCTCGCCAGCGTGTTTGTGACTCCGCGCACGGTCGTCACGGGCGGCGTGATGTTTGCGCTTTCAGGACAGAACTATCCGGCAGGGCGGTTCTGGATTCTGGGCGTGAGCCGGTTGTTTTGAAAGGGAAGAAATGAAACGCGGATGGAACAGACGGATCACAGCGGGTCAATCGGCGCCGGGCTGTTTCATCAGTTCAATCCGCGTTTCATTATCGCGCCGGACGGTAAAGCCGGTTCAGATGGCGCGGATTGACGCCGAGCCAGTAAAGCAACTGCAGCGCAGACCAGAGCGCAAAGGTGCGCAGAAACCTGCCTTCAAAGCGGCGCGATGAGGTCACGGCCTGCTCATCGAGATGCACGAAGCGACCTGTGCGCCGCAGTCGTTTGTACAGATCGCAGTCTTCAAAAATCGGAAAGTTGCGAAAGCCGCCGACCGCTTCAAAGGCCGCGCGCCGCACAAAGAAGCCCGAATCGCCGTAACACATTCCGCCAGACCGCAGCAGCGGATAGAGGCGCGTCAGCAGGCGCGATCCCAGGTCGCGGCCATCAAAGATCAGACTGAAATTGCCGCCGCACACGTCGCTGTCTTTCATCGCTGCGGTCATCAGTTGCAACGCGCCTGCGGGCAGTCGCGTGTCGGCGTGCAGAAAGAGCAGCACCTCGCCACCGGCCATTTGCGCCGCCGCGTTCATCTGCGGGCCGCGACCGCGTGGCGCGCTGAGCACGCGCAGACCGCAGGCCCGCGCCTGCTCAACTGTGCCGTCAGTGCTGCCGCCGTCACTCACAATAATTTCCGCTGCACCTGCGAACTGCCGCAAAGCTGCGGCAGTCGTGCCGATGGTCGTCGCTTCGTTGAGGGTTGGAATAATGATCGAAATCATCACGCGCTGTCCGGGGCGATTTGAGGAACCGGGGAAACTGCTGCGCCGCTGTCATCTTCGGCAAAGATGATGATAATGGCAACGCTTCAGCGACACCTTGCATGCAGAAAAGGAAGATGACGATGCTTCAATCCATTTGCTGTCTGAGTCTGCTGATATTTTTGCCGCTGATGGTCTGCGCTCAGCAGACGAAAAAAATTGATTACGCCGAATTCGACCGGCTGACGCGGACTTATGTGAATGCGCAGGGACTGGTCAATTACCGGGGGCTGAAACAGGAACTGCCGGCGCTCAAAAGCTTCGTGGATCAGCTTGCCGCGGTGTCGCCTGACAGTCATCCGCAGTCGTTTGCTGACGAAGCGGACAAGCTGCGTTACTTCGTCACGGCTTACAATGCGTGGGTGCTTTACATCGTGGCCGCGAAGTATCCGCAGAAGGATGTGCTGTGGAGGCGGTTCGGCGGCATCGGCCCGAAACTGAAATTCAAGGATCAGCCGATCACGCTCGGCGGCCAGGCGTCGAGCCTTGAAGCGCTCGAACACCAGATCATTCGCCCGCGCTTTGGCGATCCGCGAATTCACTTTTATATCAACTGCGCTGCCTTCAGTTGCCCGCCGCTCGCGCAGGGCGCCATTGCCGAAGGCCGCACTGACGAGGCGCTCAACCAGGCGGCGCAACGGTTCATCAACGATCAGAAGTATGTGCGCCTTGATGCGGCGACAAAGCGGCTGGAGTTGTCGAGCATCTTCAAATGGTTTGATGATGACTTTCTCGGCTGGCTGCAAAACAGGCGCAGCATCGCACAGCCGCACATCGCGCAGTTCATTCTGCTTTATCTGGACGGCCCGGCACGGGAGGCCTTGTCAAAGATTCCGGCGGATCAGCTCAAGGTCAGCTATCTCGCTTACGACACCAGCCTCAACGAGCAGAAGTGAGGTGCACTCTGCTATGATGACTTCACACCGGAACGCTTTGGGAACAGGAGATCACAGTATGTCATCGAAAAACAGAACCGCCCTGCTGGAAGCCCCGCCGCCGCCCGCTGCGCGTGCGGACAAAATCAGCTACGAGGAATTTCTGGCGCGTGATTTTGAAGGGAGACTGGCGGAATGGGTTGAGGGGGAGGTCATTACCATGACAGTTTCAAATGAACATCAGGAGCTGACGATGTTTCTGACAGCACTGCTGCGATTTTATGCTGAGGCGCACGAGTCAGGCAGAGTGTTTGGTGAACCATTCCAGATGAAAACCAGTCCCGATCTGCCTGGCCGCTCGCCGGATGTGTTTTTCGTGGCGACCAGGCGACTCTCGAAACTGAAGCAACATTACTATGATGGCCCGGCGGATCTGGTCATCGAAGTCATCAGCCCGGAAAGCCGCGCGCGTGATCGCGGCGGAAAGTTTTATGAATACGAACAGGGCGGCGTGAAGGAATACTGGCTGATTGATCCGCAGCGCGAGCAGGCGGAATTTTATCAGCGGAGCAAAAAGGGCATTTATCAGATGATTCAGCCCGATGCCGCAGGGCTTTATCACAGCGCCGTGCTCAAGGGACTCTGGATCAGCACTGCCTGGCTCTGGCAGAAACCACTGCCGCCGCTCGTCAGGGTGCTGAAAGAATGGAAGCTGGTTTAGCCGGGCTGTCACTGCTGAAGACAGCAGCGCGGGTTGTTCTCACGTCACGTTCCGCATATCATCTCTCACACTTACCGTTCGGATTTACGCAGGACAACGGCTGCTGACAGCGTCCGTCAATCAGGCAGGCGACTCAGTACTTTGATTGCGCCTTTCCGCAATTCAAATATGCCCCAACGAAAAGGTGATCAATGAGTACGACGCAGGTTCACACGAATGGCCACGCTCAGGACCACGTTCATTCACATTCCACGCACGAAGCCCCGGCTGATGGCGGCAAACTGATTGTGCTGACCGCGCCGCTGACCGAGATTATTGACCACGCCGGATATTTCATTCAGATGAGCATGGCTTCGCTGCCGATCTGGCTGGAAGGAATTCTCAATAAAAAATATCCGCACTGGCGCGAAGTCGAATACAACGAGGACGGCTCGGCGCGCTATATGCCCGCCGGCGTGCGACTCGTTGAGGCTTCGCTGCTGCGGCAGTACAGGCCGGAAGAGATTGCCTGCTGCTACCCGCAGGACCTTCATAAATTCATCGGCCCCAGGACGCGCATTGTGGCGCTTTCGACGCACAATCCGCTGGGCGTGACGTTTGCGGCGGGCGTTTACACTTCGATCTTCGGGTCATCACGCGAGCCGATCAATTCGCATTACACCAAAGAACTCTTTGCCGCGATCAAAAGCAATCCGCATCGGCAGCAGTTCAAAGTGATCGTCGGCGGGTCGGGCGGCTGGCAGATCATTCAGACGAACAGTTACGAGGAACTCAGCGTTGACTGCGTGGTTGAAGGGCGCAGCGAATCGGGCGATGTGCTGGAGCTGTTTGCAAAGGCGATTCGCGGCGAAGAATTGCCGCGTCAGGTTGATGTCGTGCATCCCAAAGACCGCAATGCCATTCTTGTGCCCGACAAGCGCACGACCTTTGGCGTGGTCGAGATGACGACCGGCTGCGGCAGGCGCTGTCAGTTCTGCGTGCCTGACCTGAACCCGCAGATTGATATGCCGAAGGAGAAGATTATGCAGGCCGTGCGCGCCAACGTGCGCGAAGGCAACAAACAGATCTCGCTGGCGACCGAGGATATGTTCATCTGGGGCCAGGTGCATACGGATATTCCGTTCTACTTTCCGAACCGCGAGGCGCTGCTTGATCTCTACAGTTCGGTCGTCAGCACGCCCGGCGTCGAACAGCATGTGCTGAGCCATTCGACGATGGCTCCGGCGGTCGTTGATCCGCTGCTGATCAAAAAGCTGACCGAAACGATCATTGATCACAGCCCGATTCACCTGCCTTATCTGAGCAGTCATCCGAAACACAAGGCGCTCTGCCCGCTCATCGGACTTGAAACCGGCTCGGTGCGAATGGCGAAGCAGATTATGCCGGGCAAGGGCGTGCCGTTCCCGATTGATGAATGGCCGAGCGTCTTTATTCGCGGCCTTGAAGTGATGAATCAGCACAACTGGTTCCCGGCAGTGACGCTGATTGTCGGCAATCCGGGCGAAACCGATGAAGACACCAAAGCGACGCTCGACCTGATTTATGAAGTCGAACGGCGCGGCTTGTTTGCGTTTTTCATTCCGTCAATTTTCACGCCGCTGCACGACACGCGCATGCAGGACAAGGAAGGCGTGCGCGAAACGCAGCAACTGACGCCGCTGCAATGGCAGTTGATTATGAAGTGCTGGAAGACGAACCTGCGACCCGGTCAATACAGTTGGTGGGCGCCGACGGCGTGGCGCGTGGGCGCGCTTGGCCTGTGGGCGTGGAAGCTGCGTAAAACGAACGGCGCGAATTTCACCTGGCCGCTCCTGATGTTTGCGAGCGCGCTGCCTGAATCACTGATGGAGAGGCTGGGAAAAATCTATGTCGGCAAACCCATCAATGTGAAGACGCGCCGCGAACTGCTCACCACAATCAAACCGAATCAGCAGAAATTCCTGCGCGCCGACAACGGCGACCTGCCCGAAGGCTGGCAGCCTTATCAATCGCTCAGCGCCGCGATTGAAAGCGTGAAGTCCGACATTGTAGCCGCTTCGTGAACGCGATGAACCTGAACTACATTCCCGCTGAAACCCGGCACCTTGAAACGCTGCTGGGTTTCATGCGGGATTTTTATTTTCACGAAGGTCTGACGCTGAATGCAGAGGCCGCGCGTCGCGCCCTGCAGCAGCTCATCACGGACGAATCGAAAGGCCGCGTCTGGCTGATTGAAGCTGACGGCGAAACAGTCGGATACACGGTGCTGACTTTCGGCTTCAGCCTGGAATTTCACGGGCGCGATGCATTTGTGGATGAGCTGTTCATTGTGGCCGCCTGGCGCGGGCGCGGCATCGGCAGGCAGACGCTGGAGTTTCTTTCAGCCGCCTGTCGCACGCTTGGCATTGCGGCGCTGCACCTTGAAGTCGAACGCGCCAACACGATTGCTCAGGAGCTTTACCGCAACACGGGTTTTGTGGATCACGACCGCTACCTGATGACGCGGTGGGTGAATTGAAAAGAGATCCCAGGGCGAGGCGCCTGACCTGGCGCACCTCAATTCCCGACGCGGAAACGGGCGTGGACCAGACAGCCTCAGAAGCGTTATACGGCCTGGCGGCGATGCACTATCTGCGACGCCGGAACTTGAATGAGCGCCTGCGCCGGTTCCGGCTGATCCTGCTGTCGCAACAGTTGCTCTGCTGCTTCGAGTGATAATGGTCTGGAGAAGAAATAGCCCTGCCCGGTTTCGCATTTGAGCAGACGCAGATACTCAGCCTGTTCCTGATGCTCGATGCCTTCAGCCGTCACATCAATGCCCATGGTTTTCGCCAGCGTAAGAATCGTGCGGACGATTTCGGCGTTCTCCGGTTTATCCAGCATCTGATTGATGAAAGAGCGATCAATCTTGAGCGTATGCATGGGTAAGCGATGCAGGTAGCTGAGCGAGGAGTAGCCCGTGCCAAAATCATCAATGCTCAGTTTGAAGCCCGCCTCGCACAGTTGATTGAGCTTGCTGGTCAGCGAATTCAGATTTTCCATCACGACGCTTTCCGTGATTTCCAGCTTGATCTGGTGCGGGCTGGCGCCGGTCTGCATCACGCTGTGCTGAATCTGCGCGACGACTTCCGGCTGGAGCAGTTGCCTGCCGGAAACGTTGATGCTCATCATCAGCCGGGCGCTTTCAGGACGTTGCCGCTGCCACCGGCGCAACTGTCGGCAGGCAGTTTCCAGAACCCACTGTCCCATCGGGAGAATCAGGCCGGTGTCTTCGGCAATCGGAATGAAATCTGCCGGACTGATAAGCCCCATGCGCGGATGCTGCCAGCGAATGAGCGCCTCGAAGCCTTCCAGCCGCCCGTTTTGCAGGGAGACGATTGGCTGATAGACGAGGAAAAATTCCTGCCGCTCGACGGCAAAGCGCAGGTCGGTTTCAAGCTGCATCAGCTTCATCGCCCGGGCGTGCATGCTGCTGTCAAAGACGGCGTACCGTGCCCGCCCCTGCGCTTTGGCGTTATACATCGCGGTGTCGGCGTCGCGCAGCAGTTCTTCCGGCTGATGGTAATGCGCCGCGCCGTAAGCGATGCCGATGCTGACGCTGGTAAAGACTTCGTGTCCGCCGAGGTTGAAAGGCTGGCGCAGTTCCTGTTGCAGGCGTTCGGCAATGGCCAGGGCCTCAGCAGGATCTTCGAGGTCTTCGAGCAGGACGGTAAACTCATCGCCGCCGAGCCGGGCAATGGTGTCGCCAGGCCGCAGACTGGCTTCCAGCCGCCGCGCCACACCGATGAGCAACTGATCGCCAATCAGATGGCCGAGGCTGTCGTTGATAACCTTGAAGCGGTCGAAGTCCAGAAACAGCGTGGCAAACAAAGCGTCTTCCCGCCGCTGTGCGCGCGCGAGTGCGAGCTTCAGGTGATCGAGCAGCAAGGCCCGATTCGGCAGTCCCGTCAGCGCGTCGTGAAAAGCATCGTGGCGCAACTGCTCTTCGGCACGCTTGCGCGCGGTAAAATCCTGGACCTGGACAATCAGATGGCGCACGTTCCGCGCCGCATCACGAATTGCGGCGGCGCTCAGCAGCACCCAGATTTCATGCCCGTCACGGTGCAGAAAACGCTGTTCCAGATGCGCTGACCGCTCCTGCCCGGTCAGCACCTGCGACAGGCAGGCGCGCGTCGTCTGGAAATCATCGGGATGGGAAATGCTGTGCAGGCTGAGCGCCATCAACTCCTGATCAGCATAGCCAAGCAATCGGCACAGGGCCTGATTGGCCTGCAGCCATGTTTCATCCGCGCTGAGCAGGCCCATGCCCGTCGAAGCGTAATCAAAGGCGCTGCGAAAACGTTCCTCGCTCTCGCCCAGTTCGTGCAGGTGCCGCTCCTGCTGCTCCGCCTGCTTGAGATAAAAAAAGCAGGTCGCAAAGATCACTGCCACAATCGGCGCCGCCGCCAGCAGCGAGACCAGCCCGAATTTCTGAATCCCCAGGTAAATCAGTCCGGCGGCAGAGGCATTCGCCGCATTCATCAAACCGGCCCAGGCATAGTTGCCGCGCCAGAGCGGAAAGAAAGCTTCACGGCGCTTGAGCGCCAGCAAAGCCGCCACAAGGCCGGTGTTGATCAGGAAATGAAGCAGCGAAAAAAGCTGAAGCCCCAGAAACAAACTGAGACTGGCAGGCAGTTGCTGGTCCAGCCAGCTTCGCGCCAGGCTCAGCCCGCCCGTCGCCAGATACATCGTAATGGCCATCTGAGCCGGAGCTGCCAAACGACTCGTCCATCGCTTTGAAGCTCTGAAGGTGGCCAGGCTGATGTCAGCGCAGGCAACCAGCGTCGCGCCTGGCGCGCCCAGATATAACACGCTCAGAAAGATCAGCGCATCGCCTGGGGTGATAATGGCCCTCGTTCCGGGAATCCTGACCTGAGGCAAACCGGCCAGCAGTGCCAGCAACAGGAAGGCTGACATTTTCTGCCATTCAGTTGTGCCTTGTTGTGTGACCAGTCTGACCGCGCTGTCCAGCACAATCACTCCCCCGGCAGCCACCACCGCCCACCAGAAGGCGCGCGCCGAGCGATTGTAATCAGACATCTCAAACCGCTGCATCTCTTGACCTCAGGACGATTATTCGCGGTCGCCTTACGCCAGCTCATTCAAAGCATCAGAAAGACGTAGTGCTGCGGGAAAAGTGTGGGACCACTTCCCCCCGCAGCATCAGTTATGCCAGACACATTCTGTGCAGAATGACCGATTACGGCTCACCTGTGTGACAGGCTTCAGCCATGGCTACGCCTTCGGCCATTGCCACACCTTCGGCCATGGCGACACCTTCAGCCATCGCCACACCCTCAGCCATCGCTACGCCTTCGGCCATCGCTACACCCTCAGCCATCGCTACGCCTTCAGCCATCGCCACGCCTTCGGCCATTGCCACGCCTTCGGCCATCGCAATGCCCTGACCTGAAGCGATGCCGTCGCTGACTCTGCTGCCGCGGACGAAGATGCGATCATTGCCGACGATGACATCAGCGTTGATGACGCCTGCCGTGATGAGCTGTCCGCTGAGCAGCGGCTTGTTATTGAAAGTAACGCGATCACGCACCCACACCAGCGCCGGGTTGTAGATTGCCTGATAACGGCGGAAGAGATCCTGCCCCGCCAGCAGGTGCGAGCCGCCGGCAAAAATATACTGTCCCCACCTGACCGCCTGGCCGTTGACGTAAGAGACCGGAACGGGCATCTGCGCGCCGCTTTTCAGCAATCCGTCGCCAGTCCTGAGTTGTCCCAGCGCGGCGGCTGTCGTCACATCACGACGCAGCGCATCGGCGAGGCGGACGGCTCCTTCGATGTTCAGCAGCCCGGCGCCCTGCTGCGCGATGTTGGCATTCGGGACCTGTTGTGCGGTGTATTGCAGGATGGCTTTGATAAGCGGCGGCGTCAGCCCTGGATTTTTTTGCAGCAGCAGCGCGACTGCTCCTGTCACGACCGGAGCTGCCATCGAAGTGCCGCTCATCTGCATCAAGCTGCTGCGCCCCTGCCCGCTCACGTGTAATTCGGGATACTGCGAGATGAACCAGGCGCCTGCCGATTCCGCCGACACCAGGCGATTGCCCGGCGCGACCAGATCCGGTTTGAGCAGGTGGTCATAACGCTTCGTGCCGTCGGCGTTCAGCGCAAAGTTGCGCGTCGGGCCGCGTGAGGTGAAAGGCATCAGATCGCAGGCAGGTGGCTGGAAGGCGCGAGTGCCGGGCGTAAGACAGTCGCAGGCATGAAGGTTGAAAACAAAACCGGCAGAGTGAACAGGCCTCTGCCGGTTTTATCGCTGATTCAAAAATGATTACACCAGCGCGATGTCGAACTGTTCCTGATGCACGGTCGGATCGCTCTTGATCGTCAGCGGCGTGCCGAAGTAAGCCTCGATTTCATTGAGTACGTCGCGTTCGGTCGCGCGCAAGGCTTTGGCGACTTCGGGATGCAGGCGCAGGATGACTTCGCTGTAATCATCGTTGGTGCGGGCGATGCGGCGCGCTTCCGCCAGAATTTCGTAACAGACGGTCTGCGCGCTTTTGACCATGCCGCCGCCGCTGCAATAAGAACAGGGCGTGCAAAGCGTGCGTTCAAGTGACTGCTTGACCCGTTTGCGAGTGATGGCGACGAGGCCGAAATCATTAAACTGAAGCACCTTCGAGGGCGACTTGTCGGCGCGCAGTTCCTGTTCGAGCGCCTGCATCACCTTGATGCGGTTGCGGCGCTCTTCCATATCAATGAAATCGAGCACGATGATGCCGCCGAGGTCGCGCAGTCTGATCTGACGCGCAATCTCCCTGGCCGCTTCAATATTGGTCTTGACGATGGTGTCTTCCAGGCGGTTCGAGCGCCCGACGAATTTGCCGGTGTTGACGTCAATGGCGACGAGCGCTTCGGTCTGATTGATGACGATATACCCGCCCGATTTGAGCCAGACGCGCGGCTTGACGGCTTTGTCAATTTCGGCCTGCACGCCGTACTCTTCCAGAATCGGCGTGTCCTTGGTGTAAAGCTTGACGCGGCGCACCAGCTTCGGCGCAAAGCGGTTGATGAAATCAACGACGCGCTCGTATTCCTCTTCGTTATCCACGCGAATCGCGCTGAAATCGCCTGACAACTGATCGCGCAGGATGCGCTGCACCAGATCAAGATCGCGGTGAATAATCGCCGGAGCCTTTGATTTATCACCGCGACGGCGGATTTCAGTCCAGGTGCGGAAAAGGTACTGCACGTCATCGCGCAATTCATCAGTCGTGCGACCGGCAGCCGCCGTGCGGACGATGAAGCCGCCGGGCACGTTGTCTTCAGCGCGCAACTGATGGAGCGTGCGGCGCAGGCGCTGACGTTCTTCATCGGTGCCGATCTTGCGCGAGACGCCGATGTGTTCGACCGTCGGCATATAAACGATGTAACGACCCGGCAGCGCAATGTGCGAAGTGATGCGCGCGCCTTTCTGGCCGATGGGTTCCTTGGCAATCTGCACGAGAATTTCCTGACCTTCGCGCAGCAGGTCGGAAATCACCGGGCGATGTGTGCGGCCATTGGTGCGGGGCACGGCGACGGGGGCCGCGACCGGTTCATCTTCTTCGTGATCTTCAGTCGCAGTTGACGCCGCTTCAGCTTCAGCGGTCGCGTCGGTGGTGGCGGCGCGCTGACGATAGCGACGACCACGCCCGCCGCGACGAGTAGCGAATTCCTCGCGCGGACGCGCTTCACGAAGCTCTGCTTCAGCATCCGCGAGCGGCGATTCTTCGGTGATCTCGATGGCTTCTGAAGGATGCGACTCGGCGGGTGATTGCGCGGCGTGCAGCGAGAGCGCGGCTGTTTGTGCTTCAGGCTGCTCCGTTTCAACCGGCTCTGATTCGGTGGCGGCTGATTCCCCTGAATCATCGCTGACGCGCTCAAACCCGGAGCCTGCCTTGAGCGAAGTTCTGAGCGAACCGACGTGAGCTTCAGGGGTCGGCTCAACTTCAAGCAGCGTGGTGACGTACTCTTCAGCGGGTAGCGGTTCAGCCGCGATTGAATGAGCCAGGGCCGCCTCGTCATCAACGATGCGCTCGAAGGTTTCCAGCGGGCCGCTGACATATGGCGCAGGTTCAAAGACCTCGATCTGTTCAAGTGTGGCGACCGGCTCGGCGACGGTGTCAATGACTGCGAGTTCACCGATGGCTGTCTTCGCCACTGCCGCCTCAACTGTTTCGGCAGGTTCGGCCTCTTCGCTGCGGCGGCGACGGCCACCACGACGGCGGCGACGGCCACGCGCGGATTCTTCTTCTGCCGGTTCCTCAACCACATCGGTCACCGCTTCATAAACGACCTCAGGCGCGGTCTCTTTAACCGAAGCCGCGGCTTTTTCAGTCACCGGTGCCGCAGTGATTTCAGGGATGTCGTCGGCCTCCTCATAACTGAGCCGCTGGCGACGGCGCAGGCGGGCGCTTTCCTCCTCATCGGCTTCAGACAGCAGTGCAGCCGATTCAAGCGCGGCCATCTCAGCGTCAGGTTCTGGTTCGATGACCGGCTCTTCGCTGATCTCCTCAATGTGGCTGAGGGCTGCGGCCTGCAACTCGGCTTCTCTGTCGTCATCAGCTTCTTCAACGGCAGGTTCGGCCTCACGCGCGGGGCGCGGTTTTTCAGCCTTCAGCGGACGCTGAGTTTTGGGCTGCGATTCGCGGCGTTCTTCGGTAAAGACGCCCTCAAATTCCTCATCTTCGAGAAAGTCGGAGACATAGAGGAAGGAATCGCGCTCAAGGCCGATGTCCACAAAGGCGGACTGCATGCCCGGCAGTACCTTCATGACCTTGCCTTTGTAAATATTGCCGACGATGCCCTGATTTTCATCGCCGCGTTCGACATAGAATTCAGTGACGACATCATCTTCGATGATGGCAATTTTCTTTTCGCGTCCGTTGACGCTGACAATCATTTCTTTGGCCATTGATCTCTCCTGGGTGTGACCGGGCCGCGACGAGCCGAAACCGGTGCGCTGGCCAATTGTCACACCACGATAAATGAGCGGGACTGAGAAGCCCGCTTCAATACTGAAAAGAAAAAGGTCGGGAGCGCGGGCACAGGCGCACATTCATCTCAGCCGTGACGGCAGGAGATGACGGACAGCTCTGCGGCGCTCGCCGACCTGAAGTGTAAAAGCCTTTGCCGATGCCCTCAGTCAATGCGGGCAGTGGCAGCACTGATGCCTGAAACATGAAGGAAACTCTTTTCGGGCGCGGCAGCGGCAGATGTTCTGAGCGTTCGCTGAACAGTTCTGAAATACGGGGATACCAGTCAGACCGGAACTCAGGAACCCGGAATGGCGGACTCAGAATCTGCGGCTGACACCAGCGTGTGGCGCTGCCGCGCAGGACAGAAGGCGAAACAACACTGCCTCCTGACTCATCTCGTTAATTGACAAACCGGCGCTGGCGCACATTGATCGCCAGGCCGAAGGCGAAAAACGTCGCCAGCAGCGACGATCCGCCAAAACTCATCAGCGGCAGCGGAATGCCAATGATTGGCAACAGCCGCAGCACCATTCCCATACTGACTGCGACATGGCACAGCAATAATGCCGCATAGCCGGTGACGAGCAGCAACCCTGTCCGGTCACGCGCCGAACGCGCAATGCCGATCAGCCGCATGATAATGATCGCATACAACACCAGTGAAACGGTCGTGCCGATAAACCCGGTTTCTTCACCCAGTGCGGCAAAAATAAAGTCGGTCTGCACTTCAGGCAGGAATCCCAGCGAACCCTGTGAACCGTGTCCGAAACCCTTGCCTGTGACGCCGCCGGAACCAACGGCAATCTCAGCCTGTTCATTCTGATAGGTGTAACGTTTCTCAGCCTTGTCCGGAAAGTAGACGGCCAGAATCCGCTGAATCTTGTAATTGTCCTTGTATTTGGCCGTGTCCAGGTGCGACAGCCAGAAACCCGCCAGCGCCACCACCAGCACCAGTCCCGCCGCTCCTGCCGCCACCAGGCGCCAACTGATGCCGCCAATCAGCAGCATCGCGGCCAGAAAGGACATATAACTGAGCGTACTGCCGGTGTCATTTTCCAGAAACACCAGCACCGCCGGCACCAGCCAGATCCCACAGGCCAGCGCAATCGCACGCAGATCCAGCGGGCGTCTGCGCACATCAGCCAGAAAGCGGGTCAGCATCAGAATGGTAAAAATCTTGGCCAGTTCTGAAGGTTGCCCCGACAGTGGCCCCAGATACAACCAGCTTTTGTTGCCGTTGACGACTCTGCCAAAGAGCAGCACGGCAATCAGCAGAACAATCCCGATGCCGTAAAAGACCGGAGCAGCCGCGACTATCTTATGATAATCAATCAGCGTAGTCACGAAGAGAATGACCAGCCCGATGACAATGTTGGTCAGTTGTTTCCGCCACATCCCCGGCGCCGGTTCGACACTGGAAATCTGCATGACTCCGATGGCGCAGATAAAGAGCGCCATGCCAAGCAGCAGCCAGTCAAAATCGGTGATGAATCTGCGGTTGAAAATCCCCATAAGTGAAAAACTCAGACTCCGGTTTTCACTGTTTTTTCGCTACTTCCACGGGCAGGTTGCGGGTCCGGCGGTAATAGCCCTCATAAATCACTTTGGCGCGCGGCGCGGAGTTCTTGCCGCCGAACCCGGCATTCTCGGTCAGAATAACCGAGCAGATTTCAGGTTTGTCGCGGGGCGCGAAACTGATAAACCAGGCGTTGTCCTTGCTGTTGGCACCGGCTCTGGCCTTTGAGGCCACCTGCGCCGTTCCGGTCTTGCCGCACACATCGAAGCCTTCGACCCGCGCCGCGCCGGCAGTCCCGGCGCCGTTGACAGCGTTATACATCCCCTTTTTGATAATCTCCTGAATTTCGGGACTCATCGGAATCGTGAATTTATTCCGATCCTCATACCGCAGTTCGGGCAGCATCGCGCCGTCACGTTCGACCGCCGGAACTTTCAGCAGCAGGTGCGGGGTGACGCTGTGCCCGCCGCTCGCCAGCACGCCGACATACCGCAGCAATTGAATCGGGGTCGTCTCATTGCGTCCCTGACCAAAGGCGGAGGCGGCCATATCGTAATCAGTCCACCGGCTCTGAAACTCGTATTCGCGCTCGTCGCGCTCAGTCCATTTCTGCCCGGCCTCTTCCCGCTTTTTCTTCATGTTGCGGCCTACTGCTTCCCAGAACTGTTTCTTTTCTGACGGAGTGGGCGGTCGTCCGGCGCGTTCGTGCGGCAGATCAATGCCGGTCTTTTCGCCGAATTTGAAAATATGCACCCATTTCTCAAACCGCTCGCCACCCAGTTTCAGCCCCAGGCGGTAATAGTATCCGTCAGAAGAGCGGGCAATGGCCGTGACCACATCGGGAAAGCCGAGGTGCGACATCGAACTCATATAATAGCTGCCAAGCTGGATGCCGCCGTCCTGGATTTTGGAGTTTTCCGGCGTGATGACGCCCTCGTTGAGCGCGGCGACGGTAGTGAATAATTTCCAGGTCGAGCCGGGTGCCATCGCAGCCTGGATGACACGGTTATAAAGCGGCTTGTCCTCGTCTTCATAAAGTTCGCGGATTTCCTCGCGCCCCGCGACGGTTTTGGAGCGCTGCGAAAAGACGTTGGGATCAAAGGCCGGGCGGCTGACCATCGCCATAATTTCGCCATTGTTCGGATCCATGGCGACAATCGCGCCGCGTCCGGTTGGCATCGTGTCGCCCTGTTCTTCG
>CAYWDW010000021.1:2351-17679 GCA_964457105.1 uncultured Heliobacteriaceae bacterium | reverse complement strand
AGGTTCACATGATGACGAAAATAGAGCTGGACTCAGGGGTAAAGGGTTTTGCTGAAAACAAGGATTACGCCAGAGAGATTCGTCAGGCAATTCTGCTTCCTGCGCTCGACCGGGGTGAAGAAGTTGTGATTGACTTTGCTGCTGTTCGCTACGCCACACAATCCTTCATTCATGCTCTGATCGGTGAAGCGCTGAATAAGTACCGGGAAGATTTTCTTGATAAAGTTGAATTCAAAAACTGTTCGCCTCAGCTTCAGAGCGTAATTGAGCTGGTAGTGGATTATTCTCTGGGTGGATTCCCGACAGTGAAGTCGGCCTGAAACCTGCGGCTGAATTTTGCTCACAGCCCCAGCCTCTTCCACTTCTCATCCACGATTCTTTTCACTTCAGCGCTCGTCTGATTCTCGCGTGGCCATCGGCGCTCGAAGCCTTCGTTCTTCCACTTGCGCGTGCCGTCAATGCCCATCTTGGAACCGAAGCCGGTTTGACGGGCGGCGTGATCGAGTACGTCAACCGGGCCGAGCGTGAACTGAATGTCGCGTTCGGGGTCAATGTTGTTGAGAACTTTCCAGACGACTTCAGAGTAATTCTGCACGTCCACATCTTCATCCACGATGACGATGCACTTGGTGAACATCGCCTGCCCGAGGCCCCAGATCGCGTTCATGATTTTGCGGGCGTGACCGGGATACTGTTTGCGAATCGAAATCAGCATGAGGTTATGAAAGACGCCTTCAAACGGCGTACACAGATCCACGATTTCAGGAAACTGTCGTTTCAGCACGGGCAGCGTGATGCGTGTGATGGCCCAGCCCATCCAGCAGTCTTCCATCGGCGGCTTGCCCACAATCGTCGTCTGATAAATCGGATTTTTGCGATGAGTAACAGCGGTGACGTGAAAGACAGGATAAGGTTCTTCGAGCGTATAGAAACCGGTGTGATCGCCAAACGGGCCTTCAAGGCGGCGCTCCGTCGGGTCAACATAACCTTCCAGCACGATCTCGGCGTTGGCGGGAACCTCCAGATCAACCGACACGCATTTGACCAGCTCAATCGGTTTTTCGCGCAGAAAGCTGGCGAAGATCATTTCATCAAGGTCATCGGGCAGCGGCAGGGTGGCGGCAAAAGTCGTGATCGGTTCGGCGCCGATGGCGACGGCGACTTCCATTTTCTGCGCGCCGCGTTTTTCCTGGTCGCGGTGATGCGCGGCGCCGTGTTTGTGAATCTGCCAGTGCATGCCGGTGGTCTGTTCGTCATAAACCTGCATGCGATACATGCCGCAGTTGCGCGCGCCGGTGCGCGGATTGCGCGTAAAGACCATCGGCAGGGTGATGAATCGCCCGCCGTCAGCTTCCCAGCATTTGATGATCGGAAAGTCGAAAAGTGAAAATTCGCCCGCGCGTTTGATGACTTCCTGGCAGCGACCTGATTTGACGACCTTCGGAAAGTATTTGCCGAGTTCAGCCAGCTTCGGCAGCATCTTTACTTTTTCAAGCAGCCCGGTCGGAGATTTGAAATCGAGCCACTCGGTCAGGCGCGCGGCCACTTCGTCAACGTGATCAACTTCAAGCGCGAGCGCCATGCGGCGGGGACTGCCAAGCGCATTGATCAGCACCGGCATTCGTCCATCGTCCACGTTTTCAAAAAGCAGCGCGGGGCCGCCCGCTTTGCTGACGCGGTCGGTGATTTCAGTAATCTCCTGATCGCTCGAAACGGGCACGCTGATGCGTCTGAGTTCGCGGTTTTTCTCAAGGACTTTGATGAATTCGCGCAGGTCTTCGTAAGCCATGTGATGCTCCGCCGGATAAGGATGGTTGAATGAGCGGAGATACTAACAACCGCATGACGGCCTGACAAGCTGCGACTTTATCAGCGGGGTAACGCTGATCCGGGATGGGGTCAAAGAAAATCAGGCGGCAAAAAACGCCACAGGCTTTGCGGCCTGGGCTGCGCTGTTCGCCGCCCGGTTTTCAGTTCAAGCCGCTTACGGATGCCATTTGTGAAATTCGTAAGCGGGTTCTGTCCGGCTGGCGTAACGCTGATAATCTTCGGGCGTGTCAATATCTTCAAGGATGACCGGCGATTCGACTTCGACTTCATTGATCTCATCGCGGTGACGATTGATGAACGCGCGCAGGCCTTCAGGCGAGTCATCAGCAAGCGCCATGATTTCCGGCTCATACTTTTTACTGATGATGATCGGGTGGCCATGCCGGCCCTGATAAACGGGCACGGTAATCAGGCTCTCGGCATTGTCGTCGTGAATGATGACCAGGCGATTGATGAGTTCGCTCGGAATCATCGGCTGATCCACAAGCGCAATCAGAAAGGCATCAGTCTGTGAACTGGCCATCGCAATGCCGGTCTTGACCGAACTGATCATGCCTTTTTTGTAATCGTGGTTGATGGCATACACCACGCCTGAACCGGCCAGCCGGGTGCGAATGTCAGCTTCGCGGTGACCGAGGACGACGATGATTTCATCAAGGCGGGTCTTTTTGAGGTTCTTGATGCAGGCGTCAATGACGGTGGTTTTGCCCCACTTCAGCAGCGGCTTGAAAGCCCCACCCATTCTTTTTGATTCGCCTGCGGCGAGCAGGATTCCTGAGATCATGGCGTTATCAGCAGTGGTCAGTGGTCAGTAGTCAGTGGTCAGTATTCAGTAGTCAGTGGTCAGTAGCTGGTAAAAGCAAAGGCAGACTTCACGCTTTTACTGACTACTGACCACTGACTACTGACTACTGACCACTGACTACTGACTACTGACCACCACTGTCTTCCTCCTTCATCATTTCTGCCAGACTGGCAAACGGGTTATTGAATGCTTTGGACCGGGCGACGGGCGGGCGCTCCGGCGATGATTTGTGAAGCGTTGGCTCAGTTGCCGGGCTGCTTGCCGTTTCGGCCTGCGGCGGTTCAGTCAGCGGCTGATGACCATTCGACGATGCAGGCTGATTTGTCCGGCGGCGATAAATCGGACGCTCGAACATCGGTGAAATGCGCGTCCAGTCGCCAGCAGCATGCGGTTCGGCTATCAGGCGCTGCATCGCTTCAACCTTTGAATCCAGATCGTCGAGATAGGCCAGCATCAGGGCTTCCGGCGTCACGGGCAGTTTCGGCGAACCGTGTTCGAGTTTGCCGTGATGCGTGAGCAGCAGGTGCAGCACCTGCAACCGCAACTCTGCCGGAAAATCAGGCAGCCGTCTGATGTGTTCGGAAACCAGCATGGTTTCCATCACCAGATGACCGATCAGTTGCCCTTCGTTGGTGTAACTGGTGCCGCGTTCGTAACTGAGTTCGTCAATCTTGCCGAAATCGTGCAGCACCGCGCCTGTCAGCAGCAGGTCAACATCAATGCCTTCGTAATGCGCGCCAACCTGGCGGCACAGCCTGACAAGCGACAGGGTGTGTTCGAGCAGCCCGCCCAGATAAGGGTGATGCATGCTTTTGGCCGCCGGAGCGCGCTGGAACTTCCGCACTGTTTCGTCATCGGCAAAGATGCTTTCCAGCAGTTGCCGCAGATGCTGATTGTCAAAGCCGCGAATGATCGCCATCAGTTCGGCGAACATTTCGTCAACATCGTATTTTGTCGTCGGGAAGTAATGCGTCAGGTCAATCTCGTGTTCGGTGCAGGGCCGGACGCGATGCACTGAAATCTGCAGCTTGTTGCGATGCGTGTTGATCAGGCCGCGTGCAAAGACGACATCATCAACCCCAAAGGTCTCCCAGGCGTCCTCGAAGTTGTCCCACCACTGCCCGCCGATTTCACCGGTGCGGTCGGCCAGGGTGAGCAGCGCAAACTGTCCCCCGGCCTTTTTGTTGCGAAGTTCCTTCGATTTGACCAGAAAGGTTGTGCTGACCGTCTGGTTCGGGACCAAATCCCGGATGAAGATTTTGGTACTCACGGTTGCACCTTTGCCGCCGCGCTGTCTGCGCTCTTCTTCTTTTCCTGTTCTTCCTTTTCCTTCTTCTCGCGCTTCTCGCGTTTCTTGCGTTCCTTCTCGCTCTCTTCCGAGAACGGCACGCGCTTGATCGAAGCCGACTGCACCTTCATCCCCGGCAACTGGTAACGCGGATCAATTTCAATGAAGGCATCAGCGCGCAGTCTTTTCAGGAAGCTTTCAATCTCGCCCTGGCTGCGTTCATAAATCAGGCGGTTGATGACTTCCTGCTTGACCTCTTCTTCCTCGTACCCGCGCGTTTTGGCCTCCTTGCGATCATCAATGCGGAAGATGACGTAACCGTCCGGTAATTTGATCGGGTCGGTCACGGTTCCGGTCGGCGCTTTGCCGACCACGTCGCGGACTTCGTTGACGAGCAGATCAATTTTGACGGGCGGTCCCATTTTGCCGCCCTCCTTGCCGAGCGCTTCTTCAGAAAAGCGGCGGGCCAGCGCGGCGAAATCAGCGCCGCCGCGCGCCTGCGCCACCACTTCACTGGCGCGGGCCTGCGCCTGGGCCGGATCCTTGCCCAGCTTGATCAGAATGCGACTGAGCGTGATTTCAGCGGGGAGGGTAAACACTGCTGCGTGCTTGTCATAATATTCGCGCTTTTCGGCTTCGGTCAGCCCGCGATAAATCTGGCCGTAGACCTCGCGGCGCAGCACTTCATCCGTCAGCAGCTTGCTGCGGAAGTTGCGGCGCACTTCGTTGATGTCCACGCCGACCTCGCGCATCTTCTGTTCAAGTTCTTCAATCGAACTCAGATTGTTTTCCTTCATAATGCGCAGCAACTGCTGATTGATCTGCGCTTCAACGTCAACCGACAGGTCTTTGGCGCGCTGAATGAGCAGTTGCTGGTCAATCAGGCTGTCGAGGATCGAAGCCTTTGCCTCGCCGAATTTCTTTTCCAGCTCTTCCGGTTTGAGTCCGGCCTGCTTGAGTTCTTCCAGCACATCGCGCTGTGAACGGTCATAATCGGACTTCATAATCATCGCCGCATTGACGCGGGCAATGACTTCGTCCACCAGTTTCGCTTCGCCTTCCTGGGCAAAGGCTGTAGCGGCGCAGCCGAGAATAAAAGCGGACGCCAGCAAAACTCTGTATAACTTCATCATACTTCTCCTGTGTGAAATCAGTGACCGACTGTGAAGCTGTTGCCGGCGTGCTGACTGAACGAACCGGCACGCCGGAATCTGCCCCACGGTTCACTAACTTCCATTTTTCGCCTGTTTCAGATTACCGCTGTAATTGAAACCGAGGCGGTCATAAAAGACTCTGATCTGCGCGCTGGACAGGACGCGGTCGGTGTAAGCATCAATCAGATCCTGGTTCCGGCGCGAGAGCAGTTCTTCTTCGATCTGTTTTTTCAGCTTGTCGAAGGGCAGCGGTTCAGCGCGTTTTTCGAGTCTGAAAATATGATAACCGTAACTTGATTGCACGATGCGGCTGGTGCCGCCGACCTTGAGCGGAGCGATCTCCTGTTCAAGCACGGGCGGGAGCTGGCCGACTTCGTAATACATCAGCCCGCCGTTGGAAGCGTTCGGCGCTTTTGAATGTTCGCGGGCAAGGGTGGCGAAATCAGCCGGACGAGCGAGCGCCTTCTGATGCAACTGCCCGGCCTCTTCCTTTGTGGCCACGCGGATTTCCCGCACATAAAAACCGTTCTTCTGATATTTCGCCCGGTTCTGCTCGTAATACTTCTCGACCTCTTCAGGCTGGACTTTCACATCCTTGAGCACTTCCTGCTGATAATACTTGATCGTCAGCAGTTCGCTGGCAATTTCATCGGCGCGCTCGTTGCTGGTCAGCAGGGTTTTCTCCGGCCCCGGAGCTTCACTCGCCGTTGCGCCAAGCTGCTGCCGCTGTTCCTGCACGGCGCGCGTGATTTCGTCCGGCGAGGCAGTGAGGCCGCGCTGCTGCGCTTCGTGCACGATCAACTGACGTTTGACGAACTCATCGAACAGGCGGCTGCGCGATTCGTCGCTGGCCGGGGGCTGACTTTGCGTCGTGTCAGCATAAAAATCAGAAAGATGCGCCCTGACGAATCTGTCGAAGGCCGAGTTGTGTTCCGGCTTGCCGTTGATTTCGACAATCACCGGCGTGTTGTCCTTTGGGTTCTGGCTCGCGGCGCTTTTGTCCGACCGGCAGCCGGAAAGCACAACCAGACTACACCACACAACAACTACCGGCAGCCACTTTCGCACGTAATACAACCTCATCGTGATAATGACAGGGGGCGGAATGACCTTGAAAACGACCTCGCTGATACCTGAGTTTTTCCGATCACCTGAGACAGCGCGCGGGTGAGCGCCTGAACAAATGCGGATTTTACGCTGCCGGGTCTGAACGCCGCAAGGAGCACTGAAATTAGCCTCAGCTCTGCAACTGTGTCAGCAGTTGTTCGAGCGTCTCAAAAATCACGCCGCCGGTGCCGGTTTCGCTGATTTTAACTTTCAGGACGCCACTGGCCGTGAAGCTCGCCGCCGGATTTTCGGCCAGCAGCTTCAGCAGCCGGTCAGGTTCGACCCGCGCCTTTTCGCTCAGCCGGATGGCAAAGCTCTCGCCCGTGCGGTCAATCGTCATGATGCCCAGGCGTTCAGCATTGCGCCGCACGCGGGCATAGGCAAAGAGGTTTTCGACCGATTCAGGCAGCCGCCCGTAACGGTCGGCCACTTCCTCGCGGATGCGTTCCAGTTCCTCGTCCGAACGCGCCGAGGCGATGCGTTTGTAAGTGCGCAGCCGCTGGCTCATATCGAAAACGTATTCGTCAGGAATGCGTGTGTCCACGCCGAGGTTGAGTTGCGTGCTGGTTTCATCGGCAATCTCTTCGCCGCGCAGTTCGGCCACCGTGCGTTCGAGCATCTGCGTGTAAAGATCAAAGCCAATCGCGTCAATGTGGCCGGATTGCTGCCCGCCCAGCAGGTTGCCCGCGCCGCGCAGTTCCAGATCAAGCGCCGCAATGCGAAAGCCCGCGCCGAGGTCAGAAAATTCACGAATCGCAGCCAGGCGGCGGCGCGCAATCGGTGACAATTCCTGATCTGAGGGAATCAGCAGATAAGCGTAAGCGCGGCGGTTCGAGCGTCCGACGCGACCGCGCAACTGATAAAGCTGCGACAGGCCGTAAGCATCGGCGCGGTTGATGATGATCGTGTTGGCGCGCGGAATGTCTATGCCGTTTTCAATAATCGTCGTGGCCACCAGCACATCGTACTTGTAAGCCACGAAATCAAGCACGGCGTTTTCCATCTCCTTTTCGCCCATCTGCCCGTGCGCGACAATGTAGCGGGCCTCAGGCACGATGCGTTTGAGCAATGCTGCGACCTCTTCGATTGATTCGACGCGGTTGTGCACGAAAAAGACCTGACCCTGGCGCTGCAATTCCTGCTCGATGGCGGCGCGCACGACGTTTTCATTGAAGGTCACGACGTTGGTCTGAATCGCCAGGCGGTCACGCGGCGGCGTCTCAATCACCGACATATCGCGCAAACCCATCAGCGACATATTCAGCGTGCGCGGAATCGGCGTGGCCGTCATCGTCAGCACATCCACACGTTTTTTAAGCTGCTTCAGGCGTTCCTTGTGCGCGACGCCGAAACGCTGCTCCTCGTCAACGATGACCAGACCGAGATCCTTGAACGTGAGATCGCGCGACAGAATGCGATGCGTGCCGATCACGATATCCGCCTGACCGGCGGCGGCGGCGGCAACGACTTCCTTCTGTTCCTTCGGCGTGCGGAAGCGTGAAAGCAGTTCAATGGTGGCCGGGAAGGCGGCAAAGCGTGCGCGAAAAGTCTGGTAATGCTGATAGGCCAGCACGGTGGTCGGCGCCAGCACGGCAATCTGTTTGCCGTCCATCACGGCCTTGAATGCGGCGCGCATGGCGACTTCGGTTTTGCCGTAACCGACATCGCCGCACAGCAGGCGATCCATCGGTGACGGCTGCTCCAGATCCTTCTTGACGTCTTCAATCGCTGCGGCCTGATCGGGCGTCAGTTCATAAGGAAAGGCGTCTTCAAATTCCTGCTGCCAGGGCGAATCGGCGTGAAAGGCCCGCCGCGTGACCAGCTTGCGCTCGGCGTAAAGCTTCAGCAGTTCTTCGGCCATATCGCGCATCGCGCGTTTGGCTTTGGCCTTGGTTTTGGCCCACGCAATGCCGCCGAGTTTGTCGAGCGAAGGCGTTTGCGCTTCGGCGCTCGAAAACTTCTGCACCAGATCGAGCCGTTCGACCGGCACGTAAAGTTTCGTGCCTTCGGCATAGGTCAGCAGCATGAATTCACGCCGGGCGCTCTTGTCCTCGACATTGCCGATGCCGGTCATCCGCGCATAGACGCTGCCCGGCGTCTGCGCGTTTTCGGTTTCGATCTGCACCAGTCCCTGAAACTGTCCGATGCCGTGATCAATGTGCACGACGTAATCACCGATCTTCAGATCGCGGAAGTCGGAAATGAACGCGCCCAGGTTCGAGCGTTTCTGCGGGCGCGGGCGTTCGACGGGCAGCGCTTCATCGAAAACATCGCCTTCGATGTAAAAAGTGAGTTGCGACGCGGGCAGCGAAAAGCCGGCTGACAAATCGCCGGTCAGCAGCAGCGGCGTGCGCAAGGCCGACGACGCGCCGGAGCTTTCAGCACTCTCCGGCGTAAAGCTGACGATTTCATATTCCCTGAGAATTTCGCGGAAGCGATCAACGACGCCGCTGCTCGGCAGCACAAAGATTGTCTGCTGCCCGGCGGCGTTCTGCGCTTTGAGTTCCGCTGCAAGTTCAGACACACGCCCGTGCCAGCGGCGCACCGACCGCGAGCCGATTTCGATTTCACTGACGCCCGGTTCAGGCGGAAACAGAAAAAGTGGCGCTGACTGATCGGTGCGCGTGAAAGCCGCAGGCAGCGCTGCGTCAGCCGCGTCAGCCGCACCGATGATTGCACTGCCGCGAATCTCTTCGGTGCTTAATTCATCTTCAAATGCCAGCGCGGCGCTGCCGAGCAGTCGCAATTCAACGCGCTGCGCCGCGTCAATTCTGCTTCGCAGTTCATCCGGCGCGAGAAAAAGTTTTTCAGGTTCCAGCGCGATTTCATCGGCGGCTTCGGCGCGGTCATAACCGAGCTGCGTTTCTTCAAGCACCGACCTGACCTGCTTTTCAATCTCAGACGGTTCATCAATCAACAGCACCGCATCGCGCAGATAATCAAAGACCGTCGCCGCGAGCGGACGAGCCAGCGGCATCAGGTATTCCCAGCCCTGAAACACTTCGCCCTCGTCGGCAAAAGCCGTGCGGTCACGCAGTGCCCGCGCGTAACGTTCATCGCTCCAGCGCGCGCGGGCGAGTTGCGCCCAGCGGCGAAAATCGCCCGCTCCGGCGCGTTCGTCGCGCATCGGAGCCATGACGCTTTCCCGCACTTCACGAATCGAACGCTGCGTTTCAGGATCAAATTCACGAATCGAATCAATCGTGTCACCGAAAAATTCAACCCGCACCGGACGCGCTGCCCCGTCAAACGTCGCGCTCGGAGAATAAAAATCGAGAATGCCGCCACGCGATGAAAACTCGCCAACGCTGCCGACCGGATCAGAACGCACGTAGCCAATCGCTGCCAAATGCTCAAGCAGATAATCCAGCGGCAGTTCTTCGCCCAGGCGCAGCACGACGCCCGCCTGCCTGATCTCGTCCGGCGCGACATAACGCCGCATCATCGAACGAGCCGACAGCAGAATGATGCGGTTATGCGCGGCTGTTTCCGGTGAAGCCAGCCGCCACAGCGCAAGCGCGCGACGTTCGAGAATTTCAGCGTGCGGTGAAGTGCCTCTGTACGGGTCGCTTTCTGAAGCGGGCAGCGTGAAGACTTCGGCCTCGCAGCTTTCAGCGCCGGAGCGATTGCTGAGCGCGCAATAAAAAAAGCGCAGGTCACGTTCAAGCTCTTCAAGCTCGCGCCCGCGCAAACCAGCCACAGCCAGACGGCGGCCTGTGGCCTTGTGCAGCGCGGCGATGACCAGCGCCTTTGCGCCGCTCGCCAGCCCGGCCACCCGCACGAGTCTGCGGCCCGCGCGCACTTCAGCCACCAGTCGCTGAAAATTTTCACTTGATTCAAAACTCTGGAAGCTCACTGACGAACTTTCGTGTTCAAGGCCGGATGACAGCCTTTGTGTTCTTTGCGTTTCAGTCTCGCTGAGACCTGCTGACGATGCGCTCAATGATTTCTGAAGTCGAACAGCCTGCGACAAACGGCAGGTTCAGCACGCGCCCGCCTGCGGCTTCGACCTCTGCGCGCCCGATGATCTGATCCAGCCCCCAGTCGCCGCCCTTGACCAGCACATCGGGCAGCAGAGCCGCAATGATTTCACGCGGGCTGGGGTCATCAAAAATCGTCACGTAATCAACACAGCCGAGCGCAGCCATCACCGCCGCGCGTTCGTGTTCATTGAGGATCGGGCGCGTCGGCCCTTTCAATTCACGCACGGCGCGGTCGCTGTTGAGCGCGACGATCAGCGCGTCACCGAGCGCACGCGCCTGCTGCAAATAGCTGACGTGCCCCGGATGCATCAGGTCAAAGCAGCCGTTGGTGAACACCACTGTCTGCCCGGCGCGGCGCAGTCGCTGGCGTTCCTGCTGCAATTCATCAGGCGAAAGAATGGCGGCCATAGATGGCCATCTTAGAAGACCAGGATTGAGCGAGACAAGTGAGAAGCTTTTTTCAGGCAGGCGCGCGGCGACAATTGAGGTTCAGTCATCGCGTATTTATGCGTGATCGTTATGCATTCTGATAAAAACAGAGCGTCAGAAAAACGCTGAACAGCGCGAGATTGAAAAGAATCAGAAACCGGGTCAGTGATTTCATATCCTGCTGCTGCTGTTCGCTGCTGATTCCGGCCATAAGACACCTCCAGAAATTTGAACCTGGGACAGTCTCTGCCTGAGCAACAGGCGTGCCTGCGGCAGGCGCTGAAAAATGAGCTTGAAAAGCTGCTGTCGCGTGATGGTTTAGCGTGATGGCCTGACAAGTCAGCGAGGCCTGGATGAACTTTCAGGCTGACACTGCGCCGGAAATGGTTGAGCTGATCGCACGATTTGGGATGAGGTGAACGGCTTAATCTTTCGGGGCGCGATAGCCTGGACGAGCCTTTGCCATCCAGCCCGGTCGTTTGATTTCAACGCGCAGTTTGCGCCAGGTGCCGTCGCGTTTGTCATTGGTCGGGTAATAGGCGATGGAATACTGCGTGCGCAATTCGGCGGCAATCTGTGCGTAGGCAGGATCAAGCTGATTGAGCGTTTTGACCGGCAGCACACGCCCGCCGCTTTTGTCAGCCATCGTGCGCAATTCGCTGCGAGCAGTTTCGTACAGAAAGTGGTTGATCTGTTTTTTCTGATCCTTCGGGATGAGGCAGGAGTTGGTCAGCCTGATGGTGTCGGGGCGCGCGGCGTCATAATATTTTTTCAACTGCTTGCGCGAAAACTTGAAATGCCGATCATCGCTGCAATCGCGCAACATTCCGGCTTCGGTAAAGGCTTCAGTGTCCCATTCCAGAAAGTACAGGGCCGCCCCGGCTCGTTCCACTTCCGGCAGCAGTTCCTCATAAGTCGAATAACCGAACGAATCAACGCCGTCGCTGAGCATAATGATCGCCTTGCGTCCTTCGATCTTTTTGAGAACTTCCTGAAGCGACAACAGCACGGCATCATAAACGGCGCTGCCCGCACCCTGCGGCAGAAGGTTGAGCGCGGCTTCAAGGCGGCTGCGGTCTGTGGTCAGATCCTGCAGCAACTCGACCTCTTCGTGAAAAGCCACCACGGCGACGCGATCACCGGGGCGCAACTGATTCAGAAAGCGCCGCGCCGCGTGACGAATCAGGTCCAGGTCTTCACGCGTGCTGCCCGACGTGTCAATCAGCAGCACCAGATTGAAGGGCACTTCGGCGGTCGAAAAGCTGCTGATCTTCTGCGGCACACCGTCTTCGTAAATCGCAAAATCAGCAGCTTTGAGCGCCGGAGCATTTTTAAGTCCGGCCCGGTCAGTCACCGTCGCATCAACCGAAACCAGTTCAGTGTTGATGCGAATCTTTTCTTCCTGCTCCTGTTTTTCCTGCGCCTGAACAGCCGACGGCAGCAGGCAGAGCAATGCCAGCGCGATGCAGATCAGCCGGGCGGAAAAAGGAAAAACAGGCATGGATTATCGTCCTGCGGTGTAATTTGAAGCCGACCGCAATGAATCCGATGAATTGCGCGACGATTCAGGGGCGGTGGCCAGTATACCTGATGAGGGCTTTGGCAAAGACAGGTTTTGTGAACAGCGCCTGCCAGGCCGGAAGACTGCTGTCAGTCTGGATTGAAGTCAGTGTGAGGTTCACATTCACATTATCAGCAGGCTCCGGACTCATCTCTGACTTTGCAAAGGTCCTGTCAGGCTGACTTCATTCATCATCTGATCGCAGGCGCGCAACCTCGCCGGCCATGATCGTGCGCGTGACGCCTGATGCCGTGCGCACAAGCAGTGCGCCGCTTTCGGTCAACCCCACGGTCACGCCGCTGAGCTGTTCATCATCAAGCGTCACGACAATCTTTTTGTCGCGCGCATAGCTCGACAACTGCTGCCAGCGATGAAGAATTGAATGCCCGTCACCATGCCGCAGCGTTTCATACCAGCGCGCCAGGCCGACGAGCAGATGATCGCGGAATTCAGCGACGTCAACCTGACGCCCGCATTCAAGCGCCAGCGAAGTAGCTGTCGGTTCAAGCTCAGGCGGAAAGTCACGGTGATTCAGATTGACGCCGAGGCCGGCAATGATGCGCGGCGCGTCGGCACCCGCGATGCCTTCAATCAGAATGCCGCTGAGCTTGCGTTCCCTGGCCAGCACGTCATTCGGCCATTTGATGTCGGTTCCCGCAAGGTTGTAACGCGCGATGGTTTCACTGAGCGCGACTGCGCACATCAGGCTGAGCAGCGGAATTCGTTCAGGCGCAAGCTGCGGACGCAGCAGCACCGATAAATACAGCCCGTCGCCCGGCGCTGAATGCCACGTGCGATCACGCCGCCCGCGTCCGGCAGTCTGCGCATCAGCCGTCACACAGGTGAACTCCGGCGCATCGGCCATCTGTTTGAGCTGATCGTTCGTTGAGCCGAGCGTCGGGTAATGATGAATGATGAATGGCGGACGATGAATGAGCTGCACCGGATTCACAGCGGTTTGATTTTCAGGCTGATGTCAACGGCGGGCGCCGAATGCGTCAGCGCGCCGATGGAGATCAGATCGGCTCCGGCTTCGGCATAGGCGCGGACGTTGGCGAGCGTGATGCCGCCGGAAGCTTCAAGCAGCGTGCGGCGTTCGTCTGGTTCGTGCTGATTCACTATCTGCACCGCCTCGCGCACCGTCTCCGGCGTCATGTTGTCGAGCATAATAATGTCAGCCTTCGCCGCCAGGGCATCCTTCAACTGCTCAAAGTTTGCCACTTCGACTTCAATCTTGTGCAGATGCCCTGCCGCTTCCTTGGCGCGGCGCACGGCTTCTGTGACGCCACCGGCGAGCGCGATGTGGTTGTCCTTGATCAGCACGCCGTCATCGAGTCCGAGGCGATGATTATGTCCGCCGCCAACCGTGACGGCGTATTTTTCAAGCATGCGCAAACCAGGCGTGGTCTTGCGCGTGTCAACGATCTTCGCCCTGGTTCCGGCAATTGCGTCAGCATACCGGCGCGTGATGGTGGCCACGCCTGACATTCGTTGCAAAAAGTTCAGCGCGACGCGCTCCGCCGCCAGCAGCATCTGCGCATCGCCAGTGACACGTCCGAACATTTTGCCTGTCGCCAGTTCTTCGCCATCCGCGACGTTGGCTTCGATCTGCATCTGGTAATCGAAGGCCGCAAAGACCGCGTCAGCGACTTCAAGTCCCGCCAGCACGAAATCCTGCTTGGCCAGAAAGCTGCCGCGTGCCCGCTGTCCGGGCCTGACGGTGGACCGCGAAGTGATGTCGCCGCGCCCGATGTCTTCGGCCAGCGCGTGATTGACGGCTTCGTAAATGATTTCAGGATCGAGAGAGAAAATCATAATCCTTGTGGGGTCATTGCTCAGAGAGCTTCGATCATCGCTTTGAGTCTGGCGATCTGATCCTGCAATTCAGTGGCGCGTGTGTGTGCCTGCTCAACCACGTCAGCCGCAGCGCGCGCGATGAAATCAGGATTCGACAGCCGTTTTTCAAGGCCGCCAAGTTCGCCGGTCAGTTTGGCGAGCGTGTTGTCGAGGCGCGCCCGCTCCTTGTCGAAATCAATCAGCCCGGCCAGCGGCACGGCGATTTCAGCGCCGGGCATCACAGCGCGGGCCGAACCGCGCTGCACGCTGAGCGCCGTGACAACTTTGATTTCAGCCACACGCGCCAGGCGTTTGATCTGATCTTCCATCCGCGTGATGACTTCGCGCAGGCTTTCATCGGTGGTTGCGATTTCAGCCCGCAGCGGCACGGACGGCGCAATATTGAAAGTGGCGCGAATGTTGCGCAGCTTCGTGACGACCTCAATCAGCGTGGTCATTTCGCGTTCGGCGCGTTCATCAAGCTGCGCGGCCTCAAAGCGCGGGAACTCAGCCAGGCAGATCGTTTCTCCGCGGTGCGGCAGGCGCTGCCACAGTTCCTCGGTGATGAACGGCATCAGCGGATGCAGCAGGCGCAGGCTGCGTTCCAGCACGTAAATGATGCGCTGACGCACGGCGGTATTTTCAGGAGTGATTTCAGGCGCGGTCACGAACGGTTTTGAGAGTTCGATGTACCAGTCACAGAAATCATCCCAGAAGAAGTGATAGAGCTTCGCCGCGACTTCGTGAAAGCGATAATCCTGCAACGCCGCGTTGACTTCCTGCGTCGTGCGGTTGAGGCGGCTCAGAATCCAGCGGTCAGCCAGCATCGGCTCGGCCTGTGCGGCTGCCCATTCAACCGGCTGCTGCGCGTCGAGCACTTCGCCGCAGTTGAGCAGGACGAAGCGGGCCGCGTTCCAGATCTTGTTGACGAAGTTGCGCGCCGAAACCATCTTCTCTTCCTGCAGCGCAAAGCTCAGGCCTGCTGAGGTCGCCGCGGTCAGCGAATAACGCACGGCATCAGTGCCATACTTGTCAAAGACCACCAGCGGATCAATCACGTTGGCTTTGGTCTTCGACATTTTCTGGCCTTCGGGATCCAGCACCAGCCCATTGATATAAACCACGCGGAACGGCACTTCGTCCATGAACTTCAGACCCATCATGATCATGCGCGCCACCCAGAAAAAGATGATGTCCTGCGCCGTCACCAGCACGTCAGTCGGGTAAAAGGTTTTCAGGTCTGTAGTCTGTTCCGGCCAGCCAAGCGTTGAGAACGGCCAGAGCTGTGACGAAAACCAGGTGTCAAGCACGTCTTCATCCTGGCGCAGCGCCACA